>CAZATZ010000041.1:0-2910 GCA_964488175.1 uncultured Spirochaetales bacterium | reverse complement strand
AAAGATATGAGTGTCAAAAAACTGGAAGGATGCGTCTGGGAGACAACAGATCCCCTCTACATCGATTACCACGACCACGAGTGGGGTCGTATCGAGACCGACTCTCAGGCTCTCTTCGCCAAGCTCTGCCTCGACGGGCAGCAAGCTGGGTTGAGTTGGCTTACCATCCTTAAAAGACGGGAGGGGTACGAGACTCTCTTTCAAAATTTTGACCCAGAGAAAATTGTACAGATGGGAGAGGAAGAGATCCTCCATCTCCTCACACGCAAGGAAATTATCCGCCATCGAGGGAAGATCGAATCGATCAGACAGAACGCCGAAGGCTACCTCGCCCTCCTCGAAAAGGGGATCTCTTTTTATCAATTTATCTGGCAATTTAGCGAGTATCGCCAGATAGAGAACCGGTATTTGACCCCTCAAGAGGTACCCACCTCTACCAAGCTCTCGCGTCTGATGGCCAAAGAGTTAAAAGGGCTGAAGTTCTCTTTTGTGGGGGAGACGATCTGTTACGCCTTCATGCAAGCGGTCGGAATTTACAACGACCATCTAATGGGGTGTCCCCGTCACGAGGAGTGTTGCGGAGAACCTCAGATTTCCCTGTAATTTTTCTCTGACCTCGGTGCCTTCTACTCTACCTCCGCTGGGATAAATTCTCCCTCGTCAATAAAAACATGACCACTATACTCCGCATCACGAGGTAATTTTAACTCGAGCGGAGCGGGAGAATCGTAGAGATACGAAAAGATGGCGGGGAAAACATCTTGGTTGATGAGGATATCGTCGTATTTTTCTGCCCGTTCTAAGTCAGGCCATTTGACAGCGAGTATAGTCCCAAGACGATCACGGATCATCAATTCGGTTATTTCATTCACAGAGTAACTTCTTAGTGCGTCACAATCTCCCGTCAAGTAAGGACCGTGATCTCCCATCACAATAATAATCGCTGATGGATCAACCTGCTTTATCATCTCTAAATCTGTTTGTAGTCGCTTAATTCCTGTAACATACTTCTCTGCAAATAGCTCTACTTCATTGGTAAGGCAAACCCCAGAATTTTGAGAATGACCGGGGTAATCGCTATGAGAGTAGAGAAATTTGGCCGATTTCTCTTCTTGAATGAAGAGAGCTCTTCCCTCGATTTTTGTTCCTGATTGTGGAGTCGGAATTTCATCAAAGATATCAAATTTAAACTCACCTAGAAAGGTCGCTTTTATCAAACCTCTTACGCTAACAGATTGTGCTGAGGTTGAATCAATGAGAGGGTATCGAGAGTCATACAAATTGTAGATCCCTGTCATATAGGAGCTTGCTACAATCCCCGTGTAATACTTTAGGCTCTGAAACCATTGATTGACGATTGAAATACCCCCTATCACCGATCTCGTCTCTGTGAAACCTGTCTTGTCGGTAATATCTAATGTCTTATACATACTAGTGAGAGATGAATCCCCTAGACTATAACTCTTAGGATATATCTTAAACTCATTTTCTTCTAAAAGATTTTGCAGTGGCTTAGGATCAATCCCCAACTCCTTTAAGGTGTGAAGATCGGGCATCGATTCCTGTATTAGCAGGTAGACACTCGGCTTAATAGGTTCCTTCGAGATCCGATCCGTAACGTTTTCAATTCTCTTATTTATTTCAGTCAATTTCTCAACAGAGGAGATTGGTTCTCCCGAATTGGGGTTCTGTGCAATTTTAACCCCTGAAAAAAGGAGAGAAAACACACAGAAAAGAACGATCGATTTGGGCTGGATTTTTTGTAGAAAATAGAAAATAACGAGAATCAAGATAAAAAAGACGATGAACTCAAAAATAAAATTCTTTACCAAGAGTGCGTGGATATTGGCTCTAATAAAAAACACAAGGGAGAAAACAGTAGGAAATAAGACCCCCCATTTTTTGACACGATGAGAGAGTGGATAGATAAAACTACGAGAGAGAGAGGTTACTGCTAAGGTGAAAATCAAACCACTCAGTAGATAGATAACCGAGGTTTCTGGAAAAAGAAACTCGGTGTTATTCGACCACTGTAAAACAAGGGCCGTTAAGGTTACGAGTACTGGTAGTCCAAAGCCTCTCATCTTAAGACTCGTCTTTTTCATTGGAAAAAGAGAGAAAGCGACAAAAGGAGTTAAGAGAAAGAGAAGGACGGTTAAAGCAAATAGCCCTCTTTCTATCTTCCCTGGAAGAGGTAGGATTTGCGTGAGAAGAACACCTAAAAGAGAGATGGTAATAGAGATACCAATAAAGATGAAACCTATTTTTGAGTTATGCTTCTGCCCAATCGAAGTGTACACAAGAAGAAAAAATGAGGTTGCGATAGACAAGAAAACCGTTGGATAAACGGAGCTTTCTCCCAGAAGGACGGTTGAAATAAAATTGACGAGAGCGAAATAGTAGAGAAAGAGTGATGTTAACAGAGAGAGAGAACCCACTGTTGAGAGTGGTTTGACCCGAGAGGGGGGTAAAGTCGATTTACCATTTTGGGGGATTCCTACTTCATTAGATTGATCTTTGTGTATTGCGTTAAGGATGAAGTCGACAATTTTTTTGATTAGGTTTAAGTAATTAATAGAAAGAAGTCCGAAACAGGTCAGAAAAATCGGGATTTTGTTACTAACTTGCTCGTTCCAAACGGGTGAGATAAGACCAAGTGCAACGAGTCCTACAACGAGAAGGAAAATCGGATACTCTTTATAAAAATCCCATTTGAACGGAATCAAAACTCCAAAGACCAGTAGAAAAACAAGCAACTGAACCAAGGGGGCAAATCTGTAAAAAAGGGGAGTATAAGAGCGAACCCCGGTAACGGTTTCTCCCAATCCAATGGCTAAAAGAAAAAGTACTAGGACTAGAATACCGAACTGAATCACTCTTTGTAAAAAAACGGTCATTCTGGAGTAGATA
>CAZATZ010000040.1:4255-10171 GCA_964488175.1 uncultured Spirochaetales bacterium | reverse complement strand
GAATCGATCGGAAGAGCCTCTGTTCACGAGATCTCCCTCGACGAACTAGAGATGAGATTGAGGAAGTTACAGATTTTCACAGAGACCTCCCCATAGCTTGAATTCCTCCTCTCGAACACAAGATATCAAGCCCTCGGTTTTCGCTGAGGGCTTTTTTTATGAGAGAAGAGAACGACGACTCTCATCCTCAACGACTCTCTTTTTGGTTTCGATTGTAAAATCTGATTAAAAAGTGTACTCTTTTAAAAAATGGCAGGTACCCGAAAGAGGAGTTTTTTTAGAGGTACCCACTCGTCTTGAGAACTCCGCAGAGGAGAGAGAGGAAATCACATGTCAGATACAAATTTGATCTTTTCAAAAGGCGACCTTCGCCTCTTTCGTTATCCGCTCTCCAACATTATGACAAACTGTTACGCCGTCGAATCGGGCAACACCTTCTTCGTCGTAGACCTTCCCCAAGGAGCGTTTGAAGAGGTGATTCGACCGAGAGTTGAAGGGGGGATGACGTTAGAGGCGCTCTTTCTAACCCACGCCCACTACGACCATATCTGGGATCTTCCCCTCTTAAAACGAGACTCCCCCCAGACCCCCATTTACGGCACTGCGATCACCCAAGAGTGGGTAGCAAACCCAGAGATCTATGCGTACGGGGGTGTGATGTACCAACAAGAGGAGCTTCCCCAAGAGATCCAAGTCGTCGAAGCCAGAGAGAACCTCTCTTTTCTAGGTCGGTCGTGGGCAACCCTCCCCAGTGAAGGGCACTGCCCAGGAAGTCTCTCTCTCTATCAAAGCGAGTTAGACCTTGTTTTCACCGGAGATCTGATCTTTTTAAAGAGTATCGGACGTACCGATCTTCCGGGGGGCGATCTTCAACTCCTTGAGAAACGGATTCGAGAAGAGATATACACGCTCAGAGAGGAGACGACTCTCTACCCAGGACACGGGCGGGAGAGTTCGGTCGGTTACGAAAAGAGAAACAACCCCTTTATTCAAGAGGAGTAACTCTATGGCGTTGACGATTCAGCAAGGTCGAAACCAGAGACAAAACCAAAAACAAAACCAAACGCAGAGAGTCAATCAAGAACAGATCCAAGCCCGTAAATTGATGGCTATGCCCCTCGATGAGCTGCGCAGTGAGATCGAATATCAAGCGGGAGAGAATCCTGCGCTTGAGAGAATCTCTCAAGACGACTCTCTCGTCGAAGAGATCGTTGAGACCTCTCTCTCCTCTCAAGATTCTCAAGACGATTCTCAAGGTGAGTGGCCAAATGACGCTGCTCGCAATCACGAGAGAATCTTCGACCTTGCATCCGCCGGTAAAGAGGGTCTAAGAGAGCATCTTCTCTGGCAAATTGGAGTAGAAGAGTACGGAGATGATGAGAGAGAGGTCGCCGAGATTTTAACAAAGACTCTGGACAACGATGGATTTTTCACCACCTCTCTGAAATCACTCTTTAAAGAGGATCCCTCCCAACTTCCCCTCATCGAGAAGATTCTCCCCTCCCTACAAGATCTCGATCCCGTGGGGTGCTACACTTTTTCGGTTAGCGAGGCACTCTTGGTTCAGATAAAAATGGACAAAAGAAAGGGGGTTGCGGTTCCTCGGGGGTGTGAGGAATTTGTTCAAAAATTTCTAAGTCAAAAAGAGTCACTAGCATCCGATGGAAACGCACGCACGAGGGCAGAGAGTCTCTCTATCGATAGAGACGAAGAGGAGGCGATTCGTCTCTACCTTAAAGAGTTAAATCCCTATCCTGGTAGGCTCTACGATAACGATGAAATTCACCACGTCACTCCCGATCTCTACGTCGAGCGTCAGGGATCTGAGATTCTCGTTCACAACAACTCTACCTATCTACCCGTTCTCCGCCTCTCTCAGAGTTTTCTCGATCTTGAGAAAAAGAGTCAAGAAGCGACGGGAAAAAAATTTATCAGAGATAAGATTGGAGAGGCTAAGCGATTTTTGAATACGATCGATTTCCGTAATGATACCGTTCTCAAGGTCGGTAGAGCGATCGTTCACCACCAAAAAAATTACTTCATGACCGGAGAGCTAAAGAGTTTCGAACCGATGACTTTAGAAATGATCGCTAAAAAGTGCGGCTTTAGCGACTCAACGATCTCTCGTGCCACCAAAGGAAAGTACCTCCAGTGCGAGTGGGGTGTTATTGAACTAAAGAGTCTCTTCTCGGGAAACGCACGATTTACTCAACGATCTTCTCAGAAGAAAGAGGAGATAACGATCACCAAAAAGATCATCGAGAAAGAGATCAAGGCGATCGCTCAAGAGTACACGGGAAAACGAAAATTATCGGCTCAAACGATCTGTGATCAACTCAATGAACGGGGAATCTCTATTGCAAGGCGAACGGTGTCCAAATATCTCTCTGAAATTGATCTCAAAAGATAGAGAGCCACCCCCAAAAAATACGGGTACCTCTGAAACAGAATTTTAGAGGTACCTTTTAATAGAAAGATCTCTCTAAAACGACTCTCTCTGCGGGAATCCAAGTGCGTTCAACCTTGTCACGAAAGGAGAACGCTACCATTCCGTCGAAGATCCCCTCTCGTAAGATCGCCTTTTGAACATCCCACGAAGAGATATCTTGATCGAAGGCGAGCGACTCTTTAAACATCCCTCTCATCGAGGTAACAGAGGAGGTGTCCCACGCACTGATATCTTGGTTAAAAAGAGAGGCGGAGCGGAAGAGATCGTTCATATTGGTGACGATTGAAACATTCCACCCAGAGATATTGGCATTAAAGAGAGAGGCCCCCTGAAAAGCCCCCGCCATCGTTGTCACGTGGGAGATATCCCAACGAGAGATATCTCCGCTAAAAGAGGTCGCTCCCGCTAAAATCCCGCTAATATCTTCGACCTTAGAGAGATTCCAAGTCGAGATATCTCCGTTAAAAGAGGTTGCGCCTCGAAAGAGAGAGTTCATACTTCGAACCTCGGAGGTATTCCACTGCGAGAGATCTTCATTAAATTTTCTCGCTTGGAAAAAAAGCCCGTCCATATTGGTGACTTGAGAGGTGTCCCAGTGCCCGACCCCCCGCTCAAGGGAGGAGGCTCCGCTAAAGGTTCGATAAAGGTGGGGGGTTTTACTTAGATCGGGGGCGTCGGTCGCTGTGATTGTGAGATAGCGAGCCCCTTTAAACTGACTATCGGTATAACCAAGACTCAGCGTTCCCCACTGCTGTACCTCCAAGAGAAGGGGAGCCATCCCTAGATCTTTGGACTGCTCAAACGACCACCCCTCGATAAGACCGGAGATAACGACCGTATACTCTCCCGATTCTCGGTAGAAGTGGCGCTTTGTCTTATCATCGGGGGTCGTGACTCGCTCTTTTACTCCATCTCCCCAATCGACGGAAAAATCGTAACGACCGTTATCGACAAGGGGGAGTTCTATGTATTTTTGGAGATCAGTCCGCCAGACGGTAATAAATTCTTGTGAGAAGAGGGGTAAGAGAGGGGAGATAAAGAGAATTTGAAAGAGGATAAAGGGGATATATTTCATGAAATCGCTCTTGGGTACCTCTAAGAAGTCGGTTTCAAGTTGTTTAAGAGTCGCTTATTGGATCGCTTATCGAATGGTTTATACAAAAAATCGATGTCTCGAAAATCTCGAGGATTGGGATATTTTTTAGATTCGAGAGGGGGAGAGGGAGGCGGGAACTCTTCACCGTCTTATCTCTCTCTACTCCTTCTCTGGATTAGGAGTGATAGGAAAGCGGTTAAACATCCGTCCAAAGAGAGATTGTAACTGGTTCTCTTCTGGCGTATCCACATTTTCAATTCGATTGACAAGATAACGCAGACAGCGACTCGCTCGTGAACTTGGATTTTCAATGATAAACGGTTTTTGCCTTCGTACCATCTGTCCAACGAGGGGATCTTCGTAGATAAACCCGAGGTAGGAGACCTTCTTTTTTAAATATTTTTTAGAGAGAGAGACGATTCGTGTCGCTACTGATTTCGCCTCTTTAACGGAGGCTGAGCGGTTAACGACCAACTGAATCTCACCTTGGACATTCTGTGCCTCAACGCTCAAGACTTTTAAAAGACTATACGCATCCGTCATTGAGGTTGGTTCTGGAACCGTCAGAAGAATGATTTGATCGGCGATTGAGAGAAAGCTGAGGGTCTCTCTGTTGGCTCCAGGGGCTGTGTCTATGATGAGAACATCGACGTACGCCAAGTAGTTTAACTGTTCGAGAATCGACTCTCTTTCATTCTCGTCTAGGTTGCCGATCTCTCCAAACCCTGAGAGACCAGCGACTAGCTGTAGTCCCTCAAATCCTGTACTAACGACAATTTCTGAGAGTTTTTTACTTCCGTTTATCACGTGGTAGAGATTAAACGCGGGGACGATCCCGAGCAATACGTTGATATTGGCAAATCCAAGATCGGCGTCAAAGATAACAACTCGTTTGCCTAGCTGAGTGTAGGCTAACGCCATATTAACCGCAACGTTCGATTTACCTACTCCTCCCTTTCCACTGGCTACGGCGATGACGCGTAACCTCTTTGGGCGGGCTTTGGGAGTCTTGGCACTCTCTTGGTTCGCTGGAGTCTCTCGTAAATTTTGTGATTGGTCGGCCATATGGTGTCTCAGTTTAAGTATTTTTTAAAAATATAATACGATAAAGGGTAGATTGTGAACTCTTTTTTTGTGATTTAATTCATGGGTACTGCACAATTAAACACCTTTTAAGTTTTCACTATACCGTTTCTTAAAATTCTTTAACTCTTTTTCACTTAGGTTTAATCCAATTAGTCGATCTACTATCTCACCGATACCGGCCTCTCTAATATCGTCGGGAACTTCCTGCCCGATCGTCATAAAGGAGAGGGGAAGTTTACTCTCGATTAAAAGGGAGAGTGCATTTCCCAAGGTCTCCGTCTCATCAAGCTTTGTCAACAAAATCGAATGAATCTCAATGGGAGAGAAAGCGGCCAAGACGGATCGTAAATCTCTCAACTTAGATGTCGCACTAAGCGTCAATACTATTTGTCGGTTAGAATCGCAAACTGTTAAGAGTGAATTCAACTCTTTAGAGCGATTTTGCTCTTTTTTAGGATTATGACCAAAGGTATCGATCAAAAAGAGATCGGTTTCCTGATTTGATTCAAAAACTTCCTTCAGAGATGAGGCGTCTTGCGGCCAGTAAAAAGGGAGCTTTAACGTCTCGGCAAAGAGCTTCGATTGAGTCTCAGCCGCTATTCGTACGTTGTCTAAGCTAATAGAGACGAGTCGGCTCTTCTCTTTTTTTTGGAGTTCTTCGTGAAAAATATATCTCGCTGCAATTTTAGCGATGGTTGTTGTCTTGCCGACTCCTGGCGGGCCGACAAAGATTAATTTATTCCCCCCCATCTTGATCTTAGATGAGAAGGATATCTGATTTAAGATCCAGACAAGAACTGTCTGTTCTATCTGGAGAGGATTCTCTATCTCGCTGAGACGCATCTCTTTGAGGTAGGTTATTAGATCATCGGTAATCGTCTGACTGAAATCGTTTAGCTGCATAAATAGTTGAACTTGTTGAAGAGGGCCAGCGATGAGTGAGGGACTCTTTTCAAAGGAGGCTAATCTCTGGTTTAGATCGCTAATTTTTCTTTGAAGTGAGGTTAGCTCTTGAGGAGCAATAGGGGGGGAGGGGGGTGTCTGAGGTGAGCGAGGAAAGCTCTTTTGCAGAAGTTTTTGTTTCTTTTCAATGAGTAGCAGATCGGAGGTTTGGTATAGACAGTACCATCGATGTCCTCGAAAAAAATCTAAAGAGAGTGGCGAAACTCTTTTGAACTCTTGAATCTCGATCCCTCGAGGATTTTCTTGATTGAGTATTTCGCTAATCTCCTTCTGACTCTTACCGCATCGAATCTTTGGATTACTCATCTCTCTCCTCATAAAA
>CAZATZ010000040.1:0-4155 GCA_964488175.1 uncultured Spirochaetales bacterium | reverse complement strand
TTGAAATATAATCTTATCTAAATTGTGAAAAAATAGGAAGTTTTGAAAGAAACTGATCTCTTATTTTTTTAAGAGGGAGGTATTTTAGAGGTCTCTCAGAGGTGAATCGAGTGTTGTGTGTAATTTGTATGTGAGTTTTATAATACAGGTGTCGAATATGACTCTTGATATGACTGTTAAATATGACTGTTAAATATGAGCACACAAAAAAAGAGGGGGAGAGAGAATTTATCTCACTCCCCCTAGAAGGGTGTTCAAACGGGTATCTTTAAAACTCTTCTCTCAGTGAGAATAAAACAACCTCTCATAGCCTGTTTGTGAAGAAGAGTTTAGGGTACCCTTACGTAGTCATAGCCCCAAGACATCATCGTGTAGTCGCTTTCAAACGCAAAATATCGAATGATATAAGCCTTACCTCCTGGTAATCCCGTCAGATTAAATTTGTCAGTATTTCCTAGGTAGTATTTTTCATTTTCCACGTCATATTTTGAAACGGGGAAACGATTGAGATTATTTGCCACAGTATTGAGAGTATTAAGGTCATAGGCATATCCATACCAGCTTGAACCCGTAGGAGGTGATTTTAGCCACAACTCCGTCGCCGCATTTGGGTTGTGTAGAGGCACAACTCCAAAAGGTAGCGTCTCTTTCATGGGACGTCCATCATAGATAAATCTACTATCAGGAGTCTTTGCCAAGAGAGCGCCTGTATCTACGTCATAGACACGGATCTGCAGAGAGAGGTTTGTCGGTGCAATCTGAGCTTTGCTTGCTTCTGTTGGCACGGAGCTACTTGCATAAAGAGAACTGTTGTCTGTTACGGTGATGGGTCCTGATAACGCTGAAGTCGCTCGAGCACTCCGTATGTCCTTGTTACCGTGGGGGCCATTGGGATTGATCAGCTTATCATACACCTGAAGCTCAATTTTACTATTATTAGGGTCGTATAGCTCCAAGTTTAGTTACTCTAGCCCAGGGTCGTAAGAGGTACCTCCGTCGGTTCTTTTTCGATAATGTTTCTGACCACTATTGTTGTACACGGGAATATTCGCATTAGAAATAGTTCCGTTCGTACTCGTTGCGTAGTTTCCGCTATCAATCCACCGTGTACGAATATTGAACGTGACTCCGTTAGCTCCATAATTTGCTGACGATCTATCCATATTAAAAAGAACGTCAACGTTGCGAAAGGTTTGACTAAACGTTTTTCCTGTTGTTGTGTAGTCTTCGGTGATATCTGCTAACGGCGTAGATGTACCATCTATATTTACTGATAAGTTAGCATTTAGCTGATATCTTGCCGGAAATTCATTGATAGTATCTGGGTAGGTGACTGTGGGATCCTCTAAAATAAATACGTTTGGAACAGTAACAACCGCATACTCCGATTTCAAGGGGACAGTTCCCCGCTTCACCTCGGTATAGACCTTTATATCGTAGGTTGCTCCTTGTAGAAGATTTCGTAATACTATTTCTAGATCTGACGTTACGGGGACGTTCTGCTTAAACGTATACCCAGTGCCAGTCGTCCGGTTACAGGTCGTACCTCCCCCTATTCGGCATAGGGCTATATTATACTTTGTTTTCTCAGGCACGTAAGAGTCCCATTTAAGACTAACAATTCCTGGAAATCCTCCTGGTGTGGCGACGGGAGAGAGTCTTCCAGAGTCTTGCACGACGACTACGCCACTACCAAATCCTATTGGCTTGTCTCCATCAAAGGCCCAAACCTGAACGTAACGTCTGGGTTTGGTTGGGTCTAGATCCGCCACATCGGAGAGAACCTCTGATTTTGATGATGAGGTTCCAGTGAACTTTTGAGTACCGGAAAATGCTGTCTTGAGAGGGACGTTGGGTAGCACATCGTTACTAGAACGTTCGTAGTAGTCGTATGTGTCAGTGGGGCGAGTATATGTTACTGTCAGTTCATACTTCTCGTTATCCCATGTACCACTGACGTTACTAATCGCCTTAGCTCTAGTTGGATCGACATTTGAAATACTCCGTGACGCAAAGAGCTCCGTTCCGCTGTAGAGTTCCACCGTAATCGTATACGGCTTAACGTAGTAATTTTGATTAACAGGGTCAAAGGTGGTTGCGTAAACGTTGTCTCCATCTTTGATGAGAAGCGAATGATCTGAGCCTGCGGTATACTCCTTCGGGTCGCTTCCGCTCGTTAACGTTCCATCGGTAATGTTTACGTTATCGGAGGCTGGTTGAGAGTTTCCAGTGGTAACCGTGTTATAGACTTTTTTTTCTGCCCCCGTCTGTCTTCCCTCATCTGGTCGAGTGAGGAGAACTTTATAGATAAAAGGCGCTGTAAAATAATCACTGTACTTGTATCCTAGACTATCTGTCTTTGTGGTGGGAACAAACTCTTCAGTACCTCTTACCTCTTTTTTCCACGAGAGAGAGATGTCATAAGGCGCACTTCCAGGACTCGCTGACACATCAGGAATCGTTAAATTTCCTCGAGCCGTCATCGCAAATACGTTGGAACTCGTTGTTGGTTTGGCAGCTGGTCCATTCTTGATTGTCTCAACAAAAAATTCGTACTCTTTGTTGCGAACGAGTCCTTGAATGGAGACGGAGACAAGATCGTCTGGGGCCGCTGCACTATTTCGAATATAGACGTTAACGGGAGACCCGTCAACGGTACCCGCCACCTTAAAGGGAGTCGAGGTGTGAGACTCTACAAAGGGGAGGATAATCGTATCTGATCCAATAGAGAATCGATACGAATCGATGGAGAGACTCTCTTTCGTTGGATTTTCGGCACTCCGAGAGCTTCCACTAATGGTGACCTCTCCTTCAATCTTATCAGCGATTATGACACCACTTCCAGATAACTGAATTTGTTCCCCTAGACGTAAAGCTGTGATACCAGGGATATTTCTGAGATTAATGGCGGAAGCCAAGTTCCCTAGCGTCACCTCGGGGGAGGAACTAAAGGGGGCCGTTATAATCTCTGTTCCGATGGTAAGAGAGGCTGTATCTCCCGTACTAAGGCCGCTCGTGACGAGAGAATAATTGATAAGAGAGGGGTCTTGGTAGGCCGTTATAATATCCCATTTATCCCAAGACAACTCGATCATCCCTGGAAATAACCCCGCATTACCAGTCATATGAATCAAGGCTTGAGCTAGGTAGGTAACGGTGTTGCTCGTACCGATGAGGTCACCGTCCTTATCGTAGGCGTAGACACTCAGTTCGGCACCGTCCTCCAAAGACAAAAAGGTAAAAGAGGTTGTCGGAACATTTCTTGCTGTAGACGTTGTTCCCTGAAAGACCTCGTAAGAGGTCGCACCAGGGACTTCAGGCCAAGACATCTCTGCTCCAGTAGCGGCAGTAACGGGGGGAGTGGCTAAAAAGTTTTTGTAGGGGTAGACCTCTTGGCTTGGCAACTTCGCTACGACCTCGTTATTCGCCTTTTTAGCGTAGATCCAGACGTAGTAGGGGATTCCACTCTCAAGAGCGGGCTCTCCCTTAAAGGGAATCGTCGTCTCTGAAGTCTCGCTCCGTTGAAATTTTCTGAGTGTGGCGTTTGAAAAATCGGCGGTTAAAGCTCTATCTTTTGAGTAAATAACTTCGTACTGAGTGGCGACCAGAGAGTTCTGTGTCCATGAGACGGAGATTTCGTTTCCTATCTGAAGAATCGATGGGCGTGCGGTAAAAGTATCATCGCCACCTTCCCTAGGTTGATCTAAGCTTACTGCACAACCTAATAGAAAGAGAAAAACAAGTGAGCTGGAAATAACGCCTAATATCTTATTTTTATTCTTCATTTTTTTATCCTTTATTCTCAGACTATCCTTGTACTAGGAAATTTAAAGAGAGCAAAACGGAAATTTTTGATTAAGAAAAGCTATTAAATTTTTACCCTTTCCCTCTATCTCTCTATCGACAGAGAGTAAAACCCCCCTAACGCAAAAACGTAGAAATATAAAAAAAGTAAAACTTGTACTATAGAGTATAGGAAAAAAAAGATAAAAATCAAAGGGGGTAGGGGATGAGTCGATCGATTTAAAACGAAAAGCTAAGATTTTAGATTAAAGGGTACCTCTAAACAACTCTTTTTTATTCTAAATCGACTTTTAGATATACGCTAATGTTTTAGCTTTCGTTGAAATCGAAGCCAGAGAAAAATAGGAATAA
>CAZATZ010000039.1:6370-10221 GCA_964488175.1 uncultured Spirochaetales bacterium | reverse complement strand
CCGTTTCGATGGCACGCAACGACGTGTCTGTTTCCTATGTCCTCTAGGGTAACATCCATCGCTTTGCACTTTTCGTTGGCGTAGCTACACCGACTCAAAAATCGGCAGAGAGGTTTTGGCTCTATCGGCGATGATATTTCACCTTTGAGGAGAATCCTATTCGTCGGTGCATCCAAGTCGGCGATAGGAATCGCTGACAAGAGTGCCTTTGTGTACGGATGTCTCGGATTATTAAACAGCTCCTTTGACTCCGCTTGTTCTACTATCTTGCCCAGATACATGACGATAATCTCATCGGAGAAGTAGTTCACAACGGAGAGGTCGTGTGTGATAAAAATATAGGTCAGAGAGAACTTTTCTTGAAGTTCCTTCATGAGATTTAGGATCTGTGCCTGTATCGAGACGTCAAGCGCTGAGACGGGTTCGTCACACACGATAAATTTAGGATTAAGTGATAAGGCTCTCGCTATTCCGATCCTCTGTCTTCTCCCTCCGTCGAGTTCGTGGGGATACGTGTTGATATACCGCTCTGAGAGACCGACGATCTCCATCAATTCGACGACTCGTTTTGAGTACGCCTTTTTAGAGTGGTACATCTTATTTAACTTCATCGGTTCTAAGATAATTTGAGAGACCGTTTTCCGTGGATCCAGAGATGAGAAGGGATCTTGAAATATGATCTGCATATCTTTTCTCGCCTCTCGAAGTTCTCTGTTCGAGTAGTCAAAGATATTCTTTCCTTCAAAAATAACCTCTCCCGATGTACTCTCTAGTAGTCTTAAAACAGCTCTACCCGTTGTGGATTTGCCGCAGCCACTCTCTCCTACGATGCCTAGCGTTTTACCAGCCTCTATAGAGAAAGAGACGTCATCAACGGCGTGTAACTTCCCTTTGGGAGTATCAAAATATTTTTTCAGATTTCTTACTTCTAGGATCGGTTTACTCAACGTATTGACCCCCCTTATCTTCTTTGTGGCATAAGACGTAGTGTTTATCGTTAAGGAAAGATTTTCTAGGTTTTTCGGTTTTGCATATATCGCGGGCGTATTGGCACCTAGGGTGAAAAGGGCATCCACTCGGTAGATCGCTGGGATTGGGCATCGTTCCTTTGATGGGTTTCAACGGCTCATCTTTTGTATTGATTTTAGGAATGGAACCAAAGAGACCGAGTGTATACGGGTGTTTGGGGGTTCTGAAAATATCCGATAGATCTCCGTACTCGACAATATTTCCTGCGTACATTATCGCCACTTCATCACAGGTCTGCGCGACGACGCCAAGGTCGTGGGTTATCATGAGTGTTGATGTCTTATATTTTGACTTTAGCTCGTTCATCATGGTGAGTACTTGAGCCTGAATGGTGACATCTAGCGCCGTGGTCGGTTCGTCGGCGATCAAGACTTTTGGGTTACACGAGAGGGCCATCGCAATGATCACACGCTGTTTCATTCCCCCCGAAAACTGGTGGGGATAATCGGCTCCTCTACTACTATCGATACCGACGAGTTCGAGCATCTCTCTGGCTCTCTCTATCGACTCTCTCTCCGTTACCTCTTGGTGGTTGATGATCGCCTCAGCGACCTGTGTTTCCACCGTCATGACTGGATTAAGACTCGTCATCGGATCTTGAAAGATCATGGCGATCACGGAGCCTCGTACCTTCTCTAGCTCCTTCTCAGAGAGGTTGTTGATATCGTGTCCCTCTACAAGGATTTCACCACCGATTATCTTGCCCACGGGATTGGGAACTAGTCCTAACATCGAGAGTGCCGTTGTTGTTTTACCCGCTCCCGTCTCTCCTACCAGCCCGAGTGTCTTGCTCTTTTCAAGCTCAAAGCTTAGATCGTTGACGGCGTAGACGGTGCTATCCATCGTCTCGTACTGTATGCTCAAGTTTTTGATACTGACTGAATTCATAATGTTTCCTACGCCAATCGGTTATTTGAGTTGTTGTTTAAGTTATCATTTGAGTTTTGGATCGAGTGCGTCTCGAATTCCATCTCCTAGTAAGTTGAGCGATAGAATCGTTAAGATGATGGCACTCCCTGGAAATAAGATCAGATAGTTAGAGTCTCGGTAGTACGCTCTCGCACTCGCTAACATATTTCCCCATTCGGGGGTGGGGGGCTCTATCCCCAGTCCTATAAAACTAAGTCCTGAGATGGCGAGGATACTACTCGCTACTTTAAAGGTCGCCTGAACGATAATAGGGGCGAAGCAGTTTGGCAGGATATGCCCTGCAATAATCTTAAAATCATTGGCCCCCACCGATTTGGCGGCCTCGATATACTCCTCGTCTTTGACCGTGATCACGGCGGCTCTGACAACCCTCGAGAAGACGGCGATATCAGCGATCGCAATCGCAATGACGATATTGATAATACTAGTGCCGAGGGCTGCGACAATTGTGATGGCGAGAAGTATGCTGGGAAGAGCGAGTAGCATATCCATAAAACGCATGATAACGCTGTCTATTTTTCCACCGTAAAACCCCGCCATCGAACCGAGCATCCCGCCAAATGTTAGCGAGATGGATACCGATAAGATACCGACGTAGAGAGAGATTCTTGAACCGTAAATGATTCTGGCAAAGACGTCTCGTCCAAACTCGTCGGTGCCAAACCAGTGATCACCACTAGGGGGTTGAAGTCGATTTCTCGCATTTTGTCCGATGACCTGCGTCTCATAATCGACGATGAGAGGCGCGAAAGCCGAGACCAAGAGCAGACCGACAAAGATGACCATTCCTAACATGGCTAATCTGTTTTTCTTCAGTCGGATAAACGCCTCTGAGGTCAAGCTTCTGTTTTTAATCTCTGTCATAAAAAAATCCTATTTGTACTGCGCCTTAATTCTGGGATCGATATAGGCGTAGAGGATATCAACCAATAAATTTACGATGCTAAAACTGATGGCGAAAACGACGATACACCCGAGGACGAGGGGTGTGTCCTTGGCGTTGATCGAGTCGACCATCAGCCTTCCAATACCAGGAAAAGAGAAGATCGTCTCCGTCAGCACGGCTCCCCCCATGAGATATCCGATAGCGAGACCTATGATGGTGACCGTTGGTATCAAGGCGTTTCCTAGGGCGTGGTTAATGATGACTCTCTTTTTCTTGACACCTTTGGCGTAGGCCGTTTTGATATAGTCTTGTCTGATGACTTCAAGCATGGACGAGCGTGTTGTTCTCGTGATCAGGGCGAAAGAAGAGGCTCCAATCGTGAGCGTCGGAAGTATGTATCCTCGCCATGTCTCGAGTCCTCCCGATGGTAGCCACCCTAGATTTACCGAGAATAAGATGATAAGGAGAAGTCCAAGCCAAAATGAAGGCATAGAGATACCGAGGAGGGCTAAGATCATTCCGAGTCCATCAAGTAGTGAGTACTGTTTTGTCGCCGAGACGACGCCGATGGGGATAGAGATAATCGCACCAAAGAGGATGGCTAAAACCGAGATGATGAGGGTGTTGGGAAATCGATGGGCTATCTCTTTGGCGACGGATTTATCGTTGTAGTAAGATCTCCCCATGTCACCTCTTACCAAGTTTGACATGTACCTTACGTATTGGACAATCACATTGTCGTTAAGTCCCATCTCTTCTTTGAGCGATTCGATAGACTCCGCCGTTGCCCCGTTTCCTAAAATAATCTGGGCGGGATCACCGGGAGTGAGGCTCATGATGACAAAGACGATAAAGGTGATACCTATTAAGATGGGGATTAGCGATAATAATCTTTTGATAATATATTTATGCATATTTTTTCTCTCGTCCACCGCTATTTTTTAAAAGAGGCTGTGAATATTCGATAGCGACTCTTCACAGCCTTAGGACACCTCTGGAAACGCGG
>CAZATZ010000039.1:0-6270 GCA_964488175.1 uncultured Spirochaetales bacterium | reverse complement strand
TTTTGAGACTCCCCCTCTTTCATTTAAAACGAACTTATTTTAATTGAATGTAGTTGAAGTAGATAGAACCCTCAGCCGTAATACTATCGTTTAAGTCTATCGAACTACTCGCACCTACTATCTTGTTGGTACTAAAAAGCGGTACCCAAGGAGCATCCGACATGACCGTATCGTATAGCTCTTTGTAGGTCGCCGCTCTCTCATCGTTATCAAGAATCCCTTTTCCCGTATCGATAATTTCATCGACTCTCGCGTTGGAGTACCTTGAGAAGTTCCACCCTCCGATACTGTTTGTGTGGAGAAGTGGTGAGAAAAATCGGTCTGGCTCCGTCGCTGTCGTCCATCCGATGACGCCGAACTGATACTCCCCAGCTCTCACTTTTTCAAGCCACTGGGTAAAATCTGCCTGCTGAACCTTCACCTCTAAACCAATTTTTCCTAAGTCCGACTGAATCACTTCGGCAACTTTTATTCTCTGGTCTCCACTGACGTATATCGTTAAAGGCTGACTCCCTTGAACGTAACCGGATTTGGTGAGGTACTCTTTCGCTTTTTCAACGTCGTACTCATAGGTCACGTCATCCGAGTACCCGATGATATTGTCCGGTGTTAATCCGTCTATGACGGTCGCCATCTCATCATTCACAATAATGTTGATCGACTCCTTATCGATAGCGTGGGCGAAGGCTTTTCTTAGGTCCAAATTTCCCTGAAAAGGCTCCGCTTCTAGGTTGAAGAAGACGTAATTAATATTGTTCGTTGGGAGTTTGTACGGCGTTAAATCGGGATCTTCCTCGACTCTCTTATAGGAGATAGTCTCGAGAGTAGGAACGAGATCGACTTCCTTACTCTCCAACTGAATCGTTCTCGTCGACGCTTCAGGCACTACCTTGAGGACTAGATTGGTGAACTCTGAGATTTGATCGGTAAAGTAGTACTCGTCATTTCGAACAAAGACGACCTTCTCATCGGTATCCCAAGAGACAAATTTCCAAGCACCTGAGCCGATGGGAGCGGTGAAATCAGGGTTCTCGATAAAGGATTTCGGCATGATTCCCGCACCCGAATGTGATAGATTTCCGATGAGAGGTGCGTAGGCGACCGATAAGTTAATCTGTACGGTGTAGTCGTCAACGACATCGACGCTCTCAATCGTTTCATACAAAAATTGAACCGTCTTCGACTCTCTCGCTCTGTCTAATGAGGCTTTAACGTCCTGCGACTTGAGTTCTGAACCGTCGTGGAATTTGATCCCTTCATAGATACTTATCACCAGCTCAGTATCGGAGTTGTACTCATAACTTTCGGCTAAGTGAGGGTGTACGTTACCCGTCGTGTCAGCTCTAAATAGCGTATCGTAGATCGAGTGTGTGGCGTACGATGTTACCACCTCATTGTGATCTTGTGGGTCAAGAGTTGTTATATCGCTCTCGATGGCGACGTTTAGTGTCTCTTTCATCTTCTGGGAACCTGCGTCCTTACTTGAGTTTCCGCAACCCACTAAACCTACGACGATGATGGATATGAATATTGATGCAAATACTTTTTGAACCTGTTTTCTCATTACAATCCCTCCTGGTTTTATATGTCTAAATATCTCACTACTCTAATTCTTTGTGATATTCTTGTTCGATTATGCAAATAATAAATTAGAATAGAATAAAAAAAGTATTAGGGGAACCCCCTTATCTAAAATATTTTGAATGATTGAGGGGGGTAGGGGGGATGAGAAATATGAGAAAGCAGTATTTACAGACTAAAACTATCTGGATTCATCAGAGAAGTGTCTTGAAGTAGCGGCAAGCATCAAATAGTTGTGCGATGAGGTTTTCTCTCTTCACGTCAAAGAGGACGTAGACATTCTTCTCTTTTTTGAAAATATCGTTGTAGTCGACTATCGTTTGACCGAGGGAGTTTCCTCGGTTGGTTTCAATCTCAACGTGTAATTTTCTGCCTATAAAATTGCTACTATCGATTAAGTAGGAGACGGCGCAGGGGTCGTGTAGGTGAGCGCCCTCCTCTTCGCCTTCTTCGGATAAGAAATAAGGAGTCGCTTTTTCACGATAAAATCTCAGCGAATCGTAGAGGAAATCTCCCACGTATCCCTCTCCTTTTAACTGGGCAATTTCACCGTTAAACATCTGAGCTTTGTGCGTCACATCCAAACCGCTCATCACGATCGGTATCCCCGAATCGAAGACGATCTTAGCCGCTTCAGGGTCGACGTAGATGTTAAATTCGGCGTTGATGGTTCGGTTTCCGCCGAAACAAGCCCCTCCCATGAGTGATATCTCTTCTACTTTTTCAAGGAGATGGGGGTAGGTCAAGATGAGGAGAGCCACATTCGTCAGTGGTCCCGTTGCGACTATCGTCAATCTCTCTCGACTCTCCTCTAAGATGGTTTTGAATAGTTCCAGCGAGTTGTACTCTTTAAAAGACCCCTCGGGAGGCTCTTTTAAATGGGTTCCGTCTAAACCCGACTCCCCGTGAATATCCTCGGCAATAAGGAGAGGGTGTACGAGAGGTTTTTCACACCCTCGTCCGATTTTGATATCCTCTCGTCCTAAGAGGGAGAGGATCTTTTTGAGGTTTTTGAAGACCTTCTCTTGTGTCTGATTTCCCGCCGTTGTCCCAATGCCTTCGACCTCTAATTTCTCAGAAGAGAGCGCGAGGATGAGAGCGATCGCATCGTCGTGTCCTGGGTCACAGTCGATGATTATCTTTTTCTTTGACATGAGCGTCTCTCCTATCTATTCCCCTCGAAAATCATCACGGCATCCAGTAACTTTTATTACCAGACTCCATAGAGAAGGCTCTCTCAAACATACCAGTTGAGTTCACCAAAGAGCCGTTTGACCAGAGAGTTAGATCTTGGTTAAAATCCCACGCATCGGCGAAAATTTCAAACATACTCGTCACCCTCCGCGTATCCCAGCCGGAGATATCTCGGTTAAAAGCACCAGCTCTTCGAAACATCCCCTCCATGTTGGTCACTCGGCTAGTATCCCAACCTCCCACCTCTTGGTTAAAGGCTCCCGCCTTCCAGAACATCCCCTCCATCGTGGTCACACGAGAGGTATCCCATCGTCCGATATCGCGATTGAAATCTCTCGCCTTGTAGAACATTCCACTCATATCGGTGACTCTCGCCGTATCCCATCGACCGATATCTTGGTTAAAGCGAGTCGCTCCGCTAAACATTCCCTGCATATTGAGAACCTTCCCCGTCTTCCATTGACCGATATCTTGGTTGAAGTTCTCAGCCTCTAAGAACATCCCGTACATATTGGTCACTCGGCGAGTGTCCCAACGGCTGATGTCTTGGTTGAATGTCCTAGCGTGGGCGAACATGTTTCGCATATTGGTGACTCGGCTCGTATCCCAGCCGTTAATGTTCTGTTTGAACTGAACCACACTCCCGAACTGGTTCTCGGGAATCTCTTTGTTAAAAATCGCAGCGTTGTAAAAGAGTTCGCTCATGTCTGTGACCCTGCTCGTCACAACTCGGCTCAGATCTCCCTCTCTTTCGACGATCTCCATCAGCTCTTTTTTATCACGTACGACGAGATACTCGTCCCCGTCAAAGAGGTATTTTCGACCAGAGACAGCCCTCTGGGTAGCCTTGAGAGTTACTCCGTTGCTATCGAGGAAGAGGTAGAGATCTCCCCGAGAGGTGGTTTGCGAGTAGAAGAGGGTGGGGAGTAAGAGGATAGCAATGAGGAGAGTTGATTGTCTTTTTTTCATGAATAGGACTCCTGCCAGATTTTATTTCAATGTATTCTTATCTACGCTACCATCTACTGTTATCAAAATTACCATTTCAATTAGCATCTCAATTATCACTTCAAATAGCTCTCTAAACTCTTAGAGGTACTCTTTAGAGATTCTATGGCTTGTCTCTCTTATTGTCAAATGAGAAGAGTCTCTTTTTCGATCTGCTAACTATCTATTTGGTCTTTTGGCGAGAACTTCTGTGACGATGATACGAAAGAGAACTCTCTTGAGAGGTGGCACTAGCGATACTGTAGGTCTGTGAGATCGATGATATCGGAGTTGAACATATAGGACCAAGACGATCTTCCGAGGGCGTTTTCAAAAGTCATCTCAAGTAGCTCTTGATTCGATCCCGTACTCTCTAGGATAAAAATGCGAATCGCTGCGTCTTCTGGGTAGGGTGAGTTATCTGGTTTTGAGTTTCCGCTGTAGTGTGCCAAGAGATACCCGCCTCTCTCCTCTACGGCACTCGTCTTCTCAGACCAGAGATTCTTATCGATACGCTGAATTTCGAAGGCTTTTTTCTCCTTGATATCCAGCCGAAATCTCTGAAGATAGGACTCTTTTAAGATCGTGCCTTCGGGGAGTGTCGGGTCAAACGTGGACTCTTTCCCGTTATTAAAGAGGAGGAGATTTCCCTCGAAGTCCCAGTTGAGGCTGTGTTGCCCGATAGGGGGGATCGATTTTCCGACGTATTTTGACTCTTCTAGATTGGTCTGATCAACGGTATATTTCGGATTAGATTCCAACAAGAGAGTAAGAGAGAGGGATCTTAGGGCTTCAAATGTGTGCCAGTACTTGGTCTCGTCGCCCATTATCCAGTTAATCTTCTGGGAGGAGTAATCGATACTGATGACAAAGGCCTGCCGTGAGGAGACGAGTATGCTATCCTCCTCTGGCGAGTAGATGAGACTATTTTGGTGGATATAATTTTTATTTGTGACAAATTTATCAGAGCGTTGACGGGGATCTGTGATAGCATTTTCTGCGTTATACTCATCGATGTGTTTGGTGAGTATCTCATCGAGATTCCAAGAGGTTGAGCTGCTACCGTCCCATCGAAAACCCGAGTCTGTCTCCTCTAGGGCGTAGACAATATTCCCAGATCGTGGCCCGCTTTCAATGAGAATCGTTCCCTCTTTACCCTCGGTGATGTCGTGGTGAAGGCTGTGTGGAACTCCGTTTTCAACCCTTTGAAATCGCCCATCAAGCTCCACTTGTGTAAAAAAATTAGGAGTTGCGTCGTAGAATACAACGGTATTTTTTACCAGAATTTCGGAGGGGTGGGGGGTCTCAGAGGTAACGTCCTCCTTCAAGGCAAATCTCGCGTGCCACCGTAAATTCCCGTCGATATCGTAGATGTGAGGGCCTCGGTTCGTTTTGGCAAGGAAGTAACTAAAAGGTGGTTCAAACTCTGCGGGATAGTTTTTGGTAATCTCGGGGCGGTTGTACGACCAGTCTCTCGGGTCTACATACCTCTCTGTTAACACCTCGACCGTCTGTGAAACCTCTTTTCTGTTCTGATAGTTCCACTCTAAAAGGACTTGGTTGGGGTACTCTTCGTAGAGACCGAAGATGGGCAAGAGGATTTTTTCGTCGACGTAGTATCCCCTCTCCTCTATCGCACTCTTGCTGAAAGTCGCCTTAATCGGTCTGGATACCGCCCCCTCTTTGGGGGTGATAGAGAACGAGAGAGAGGTTAAGTTCGTCCACTGAACGGGGGGGATCTCTAACTCTATCTCTCGAATAAAGGGACCGATGCCCCCTTTGAGGGAGACGGTTGCGACCTCGTAAGGGGAGATGCGGCAGCCGATCAAGAGCAGACCTCCTAGAAAGAAGAAGGTCAAGCGGAGACGTTTTAAGGGTCGATGGAGCGAGAGTAAAAGAGCCCAGAGTATTCGCAAGAAAAGGAGAAAGGCGTAAAGAGAGATTCTTTTTATTCTCATAGAAATATCCTTTATACTCTTTTGAGATAGGTTTGGTAAAAATTTGACAGGAAATTTTTGGAAAAAATAGAGTCTAGAGCACCTCTGAAGAGTCGGTTTCAGGAAACAACGAAAGAACTTTTTGAGCCTTTGAGTTGAAAACCAAATCTAACCAAAAAATCTAGTCAAAACAAATAGCCAAGATATTTAGCCAAGATATAACCAAGATATAACTATGAAGCTAAATAAGGGTACCTCAAAAAAGTCGATTTCAGAAAAGATCTCTTTTAGAGGAGCCTGACAATAAGAAGATAAAAGAAAATAGCCAAAAGTAAAGAACTCTCTCTTTTTCGAATCTAAATTCTTTCTGTGCGGGAAATGATTTTATGGATGACGATTATTATTGAGGTGAGGGAAAATCTTTGATAAATATTTAAATACAACCTTGATATTTGAATTTATTGACAAAAATTACCTTCTTCGACATAGTCCTTTTATGAGTATAAAATCCAACAGAATATCCAAGTTATTGACACTCTTTTTCATGTTCTCTCTCTTTGTCGCCTGCACT
>CAZATZ010000038.1:0-10547 GCA_964488175.1 uncultured Spirochaetales bacterium | reverse complement strand
AGTTGTAATCTCAGGAGTCTCTCCAAGTTTTTTTCCTGGTAGAACATTGACTAGGCGGTAGTCAAATCCAGAGTTTTCCTGTTTGAGTTTTTCCAGCCTCTCTCGGTCAAAAAAACTCGTCTCACGACTCATCCAGACTAAAAAAAGTTTCTCATCTTTTCTCTCTTCCAACGTTTGCAGCATTCCTAAAAAGGGGGTGATTCCAACCCCTGACGCAAAACACAAAAGGGTCTCATCCCTCGTTTCGTTACGTTTTGGTAGAAAAAAGTGACCGTAAGGCCCCATCACACTAAAAATAGTCTCGTTAGCTAATGATTTGAGGTTTTGTGAAAAAGGACCGATCTCTTTGGCGATTATTTTTATCGATGTTTCATCGACATAGGTCAGAGAGTAGGGGTGGTATTCGGATTTAAACTCTCCCTCTCGCAAGGCGAGATCGATAAACTGTCCTGGTTTAAAAGATTGTGACGGTTTTATCGTCGTGGGGGATTTTAGGGTTAACTCCACCATATTTGTGGTGAGTTCTCGCTTTTGGGTTAAGCTCCAACCAAGTTTTTTGTGGCTACGGTAGAGACGAAATCGATAGCGAACAAAAAGGGTGAGAGAGGTGAGAGAGTGTAGACAGACGATAAAAAGAATGATCTTATTGTGACGAACGAAATCGGATAAAAGGGCGTGAAAAAATCCGATCGAGAGAAAGAGAGCGAAAAAGTTATGTAGCAATTTCAAACGACTGTAACGTGTTATGATGGGGTGTTTCCGAGTAAAACGGTTGAGCTTAAATCGACTTGGAACCATAAAAAAAGTCGTTATCAGCCCCAAGAGAAGAGCAAATCCTCCCGCAACCACTCCGCTTAGCCACTGCAACGAGATCTCTTTTTTTAGAAAAAACCCTCCATGAAGGAGGATTAAGCAGAGGCAGAGGTAGGCAGCGAACCGGTGCACACGCAGGAGAGAGGGGAGTCCAAAGCGAGATTCGAGGAAGAGGGGGCGAACTCCCAGTAACAAGGTCGTAGAAAAGGTGAGTAGCAGTAAAAAACCGGGAACGGAGTAGAGAACTCCTCTGATCGCGTCTAGAAGAGGAAAGTAACTATAGTCATTTATATAGAGGACGACGAAAATAATGAGAGCTGGGATAACAATCATCATGGCGGCCCATAGAAAGAGTTCTTTTTCACGTGACATAGGATTTGCCTTTGATTATTGAATGGAGGGCATCTCTAAAAAAACCCTTTTCCATTTCTAACTAGATCTTTTCTGTTAATTTAGCGTTACTAAAATACTCATTTAGCCCAACTAAATTCCGTTTTCAGTTGCTTGACTTGCCAGAACACTGAGTTATAGAATAAGAAAATAGAGGGCATTATTCTACTATAAAAAGCTACTGGGAACCTCGAAAAAACTCTTTTTCATTTCTAACTCGAGCTTTTCTGTCAATCCCGAGACCTCGTACTCTCACTGAAATACTCATTTAGCACCGTGGTACATCTCGGGGAAACTCCGTTTTCAGTTCCTTGACTTGTCAAAAAATCTCTTCGTTATATTCTGAAATTGACTTTTGAGAGGTACCCTAGAGGGAAGCTAAATCAACGTCTAGGAGAGGAGTTTGCGAAAGGATATTTTTAGATCTTCGAGTCCCTCTCGGTAGAAACAGGAGATAGGGATAGCTTCAATTTGCGGATTTTCAAGAGACCAGCGGTCAAAATTTTCTTTGGCCTCGGGAATATCCATCTTCGTAGCAATTAGACAGATCGATCTCTTGAGTAGATCGGGATCGTACTCGCGGAGTTCATTTTCAAGAGTGGCGAGGGCTGTTGCGTAGTTTTCATCGGAAAAATCTAGAATAAAGGCGATAGCTTTTGTCCGAGAGATGTGTTTGAGGAAGTGATCCCCCAATCCCTTACCTTGATGGGCTCCGGAGATTAATCCTGGAATATCGGCGACAACGATATCTCTTTCGGGGAGTCTCAAAAGACCTAGGTAGGGAATCTTTGTGGTAAAGGGGTAGGCGGCCACTTCGGAATGGGCGTTGGTGATGTGGTTCAAAAGGGTCGATTTTCCAGCACTTGGAAGCCCGACAAGTCCGACGTCGGCGATCAACGCCATCTCAATATCAACAGAGAGCGTGCGACCGTTCTCTCCCTCTTGGGCAAATCGAGGAACCTGAATTCGACTGGAGCGAAAGTGCCAGTTTCCCTTTCCACCGCGTCCCCCCTCTAGACAGCGAAAGGTCTCCTCTTCTCTCTCGAAGAAGTCAAAAATAACCTCATCATCGACTCGGATAACCGTTCCAGGGGGAACCTCTACTACGATATCTTCTCCGTCCGCACCTTGTTTTCGCTTTCCTTGACCTGGAGCTCCGTTTTTGGCTGCCAGACTAGCCTTTCCTCGCAGGTGGTAGAGTGTACGCAAGCGGTGACTGACACGAATGAGAACGGCGCCTCCCTTGCCTCCGTCTCCTCCGTCTGGGCCCCCTTTTTCAACAAATTTCTCTCGACGAAAAGAGACGCACCCAGCCCCTCCGTTTCCTGAGATAAGGGAGAGAGAGATTTCGTCAACAAAGCTGTTCATCGTCGATGGCATAAAAATTCCTTACTCTCTGAGAGTGAACTCTCAGGTTTTGAGGGACTCCGATTTTAAATTTTTTTTAGGAAGAGAGCTATTTCGAAAAAAAGAAGATCGACAAGAGGTGGTAGATTCGCTCCGTCTAGCCATCTCTTTAGCTTCGATTGTATATCCTAAATCCATCCTCGCGAACCTGTTCCAAGTAGAAGAGGTCTTTGGGAACGTCCATCGTCGAAAAGTTTGTGTCAAACTCTAACCACTTGCGATACGCTTCGAAATCGACTGTTTGAGCGGGGGGAAGTAATGGCTCTGACCAGCTTTCTATGATGGATGGGGCTTTGGGAGCTATCTTGGCGGTGAACGCAAGCATCGTATTTCCACTACCGTAAGAGAAGCAGAGGATATTTTCTCCTACGATATCTTTTCCTTTGAGGCGGTAGTTATCCTGCAAAGAGGTGGCGAGGTGCAAGAAAAATGACCCCGTATACCAATTTCCCGAATTTCTATGAAATCTCAAAGATTCGCAAAATCCCTCATGATTTAAAAAGGATCGGATCTCATCCGTATCGATCCCTCCGCATCTTCCAAAGAGTCGTAAAACAGCCATCTCTGCCATTTTCGCGAAGGGGATATGAAATATCGTCATCGCCGTCTCTTTTAGGATATTTCTCATGCTTTTTCCCCGTCGCCGAGAGAGGTCATGAAACGCAGAGGTCATCGCCTCCATGTAACACTGCAGAGAGTACTGCCCTCTTACTTGGGGGTATTCGCTCGAAGTTGGACGGAAAAAATCGTCGACAGAGGAGGAGTAACGTCCTAGCGAGGTTAGATCAAGTTCCAGTAGTTTAGGATTTTTCGTAACGAAAAGAGAGGTGGCTCCAGCTCCCTGAGTTAGCTCTGCGGTGGTGTACGGCTTGTAGCGGGCGACGTCCGAAGTCATCACGATCCCACTCTCCCTCTTTTCTCGTGAGACAGCGAGAGCGTGGGCGACATTGAAGAGGGAGAGAACCCCTCCCGCACAGGCGTGTTGTACCTGATCTGTCGTGATTGTTTTAGGGATCTTGAACCCTGCTTTCTCTAAATTTCCCTGAACGTAGGAAGAGATCGGTTTCGAAAAATCGACGGAACTCTCTGTACCAGCACTAAGATAGCGCAAGTTCGAGAGGGGGAAATCGGGATTTTTTTCTAAGAGGGTCGCACACGCATTGCTCGCAAGAGTGACGGGATCATCCCAAGGGGAGGGGAATCGAAGATGGCTCTGTCCCGCCGTTTTTTCGGCTCGGTTTAAGTGTTCGGAGAGTCCATGAGACTCTTGTTCTCGGGTCTCGACCAAAGTTCGGATATCGATTTGATTGCTTGGGGCGTAGAGAGAAATATCTGAAATTCCAATTTTATTTCGCTTATCCATACTCTCCCTCTTTGAAGAGGCTCCTTAAAATTTTTACTCTTAAATCTAGGGAAGGGAGTCGTGAGAATCCCTTGAAACATCTAGTACGTCCTCTCGTCGAAAGAGTGCCACTCTGGTTTTTGTTGTGAAAAGGTTGTGTAGTGCGAGAAACCAGCTCTCTTGGCGACTGTTTCTGCCGTCTCAAAATCCATCGCTAAATGTTCTGCTTGGTGAGCGTCAGATCCGATAGTCAGAATTTTTCCACCCAACTCTTTATACCTTTTTAGAACAAAGAGATGGGGGTAGACTCTCTCTTCATTATAACGAAATCCAGAGGTATTAATCTCTATTCCCCTCTCCTTTTTAATAAGATGTTCCAAAATTGCCGTAATCTGTTCGCCATAATTCTCTATTTTAAGCCCTTCTTGGTCGGGGTAATGACGAGGACTGTACCGTGAGATATAGTCGAGGTGGGCGGCGATACAAAAATGCTCATCGAAGTGTGTGAAGTAGTGAAGGGATCTCTCAAAAAAGCGTTCGTACCCCTCTGCTTCGCTCAATCCCTCCCAATACCCCGATTCGCTGACGTCGTAGAGACCAACCTCATGAGCTGATCCGATGATGAAGTCGAAGGGGTACGCTTTTAAATAGTCCAACTCCAAATGGGGCTGCAATCCTATCTCAACTCCCACTTTAATGGAGAGCTCTTTTTTGTGGCGATCTTGTAGTTCCAAAATCTCTTTGAGATACGTCTCTAAGGAGAGAAGCGTTCTCTGTTCGGGACTCTCTCTTGAGAAGTCTAGGTGGTCGGTAATACAAATCTCTTTGAGACCCCGTTGAATCGCACTTGAAACAATATTTTCAAGGTTCTCTTTGCTATCTGGTGAGAAGTGTGTGTGGAGATGCGAGTCGTGGTAGATCATATCTTCTTTTAGATTTAAATCCGACAAGTGTCAAGTAAAAAATCACGCATTTTTTTTGTATCACTCGGAAAATCTTGGGTAAAAGAGACCCTTTTTGCCACATCAGAGATCTCTTTTGGCAGGGAGATCTTCGTTGCTAATGCATCTTCTACGGTGGATTGAAATTTGGCTGGGTGGGCTGTGCTGAGAAAAACATTCGTGGCTTCCTCTCTGTCCTCTCGTTCTCTTTGAACTCTGTACGCAATCGCAGTATGAGGATCGGCGATGTACCCATTTTTTTCAGAGAGTTCTCGCATCGCTTCTTTTGTCTCGATGTCATTAAGAGAGCCGAAGGAGAGTCGCTCAAGAGAAATTTTTCCCTCTTTGGCGAGTTGCAGGATTCTCGGCCAGTTGCTTGGGTCGCTAATATCCATCGCATTGGCGAGGGTCGCCCGTGTCTTATCGATTCTCCACTCTCCCGATGATAGGTAACGGGGAACGGTGTCGTTAGCGTTGCAAGCGACGGTGAAGTCTAGACTCGGAGATTGAAGACCCTCTGGTTGTAGAAGAACGGAGGTGAGAAGACCGGCAAAGAGGTTTCCAAAATTTCCGCAGGGAACACTGAAATTCACTCTGTTACCCTCTTGCCACCCTAACTGGTGAAGGGTCTCGGCGTAGTAGCAGAGCTGTCCCAAAATACGGGCAAAGTTGACGGAATTGGCGGAGTTGAGTCCGATCTCTTTGATTAGTGATGGATCAATAAGACTCTCTTTTAGTAGGTCTTGGCATGAATCAAAATCCCCTTCGATGGCGAGGGAGGTCACGTTTCCCCCTAAGGTTGAAAAGAGCCGTTCTTGCATGGGGCTGACTCGTCCCTTGGGGAAGAGGACAACGACTCGAACTCCGGGGAGGTTGTAAAAGGCCTGAGCCACGGCGGATCCTGTATCCCCACTCGTGGCACAGAGTATCGTTAAGGGATCCTCCTCTTTTTTTAAGTAGAGGAGGAGTTGTGCCAAAAGACGGGCCCCAAAATCTTTAAAGGCGAGAGTCGGTCCGTGGAAAAGTTCTAAACTGTAGCGTTGGGATTCGACCTCAACCAGTTTCACAGGAAAGGAGAAGGCCTTTTTTGTCATCTCTTCGAGGTGGGGAAGGGGGATCTCATCTCCAAAGAGATGCGAGAGAATTAAAGCACTTCGCCTAGGGAAATCACCCTCTTTTAAGAGAGATGAAATATTGGGGAGAGGAAGAATTTTTTCAGGAAAAAAGAGACCCCGCTTCTTTCCGAGTCCCCTGAGAATCGCCTCACCTAGTGAGCAACTCTCTTGAGGAAACTGTAGGTTATACATCTGCATTTTGGGCACTTCTAAAAACCCCTTTTTCATTTCTAACTTGATCTTTTTCGTCAATCCATCGTCTCTGAAATACTCATTTAGCTCCACTAAACTCCGTTTTCAGTTCCTCGACTTGCCAAAAAATTTCTTCGTTATTTTTTGAAACCGAGTTTTTAGAGCGACCCTCTTGTTAAATGCTTTTTTCGTCGACGACAATACGGTAGGCGGGACGCAAAATACGTTGTTGATTGAAGTATCCCTCTTCCATACGGTGGGCACACCAACCAGCGATACGGCTAATGGCGAAAAGAGGTGTATAGAGTTCCTGAGGAATGCCAAGGCAAGAGTACACAAAGCCAGAATAGAAGTCGACGTTGGTGGCGATCGGCTTGTTATTTCTCTCTGTCAAAATTTTTATTCCAATCTTTTCGACGAGATTGTGAAAGAGAAGCTCTTTAACACGATCCTTCTCTATCGCCAACTTGCCCGCCTGCTCCTTGAGAAGTGTGGCACGAGGATCACTAACGGTGTAGACGGCGTGACCCAGTCCATAGATCTTTCCAGAGCGATCATACCCCTCTTTTTTGAGAAGTGATCTTAAAACACGTTCTAATTCGTTTTCATCTTCCCAGTTGGAGACCGTCTCCTTAAGATACACCATCATGCTTCCCGAAGAGAGGGCGGCCCCTCCGTGTAGCGGGCCTTTTAATGAGGCGAGAGCAGAGGCGATAATTGAGTAGGTATCACTCCCAGAAGAGGTGACGACACGGGTTGTAAAGGTCGAGTTATTTCCCCCTCCGTGTTCGGCGTGGATCATCAACATAAGGTCGAGTAATTGAACCTCTAAGTCGGTGTAGTTACCCTTTCCTTTAAGCATATAGAGGAAGTTCTCGGCGTGGGGAACTCCTTTTAAAGGGGTTCTGATCGAGAGGGGTTCATTGGACACGCTATGGTGTTTGGCTTGATACGCATACGCAACCGCCGTTGGGAACCGAGCCGTTAGGTCGAGGCACTGTCGCATAACATTCTCGTAGCTAAAATCCTCAGAGTAGGGATCTCGTGTGTACATCATCAAAACCGTCCGTGAGAGGAGGTTCATGACGTTCAGCCCCCAGTTTCCGATTAAAGACATTTTTTCTCTAGGAACGAGTGGCATTCTCTGGTTTAGATGTTCCGTGAAAGAGGTGAGTTCATCCTCTTCTGGTAGACGTCCCCCCAGTAAGAGAAAGACAACCTCTTCGTACCCGCATCGCTGTTTTTTCTGGGCACGGGCGACTAAGTCGTGCAGATCGTATCCTCGGTAGTGGAGCGAACCTTCGCAAGGGGTAAGCGTTTCACCCGCTTGACGGTACCCACGAACATCACCTATCTTGGTAAGCCCGACAAGAACACCCGCTCCGTTTTCTTTTCTTAACCCCCGTTTTACACCGTACTCTTTATATAACTCTTTGTCAAAAGTTGTCATGGCCTCTCGCTCTTGTCCGAGCATAGAGACAATTTTTTTGATGTTCTTTTGCATGGTGATACCTCTCTTTTTAGGGTTTTATCTCAAATCGCACTCACTTTAAATGTCAGCTGTCACCATCAAAGTAGTGAGAAATTCTTTTATATTCTAGGAACATCTCTAAAAAAAAATATTTTTTTTATTTTTAATGAGATCTTTTCTGACAACTTCGAGGCGTCGTTCTCTCACTGAAATACTCATTTAGCCCTTGGTAAATCTCGGCTAAACTCCGTTTTCAGTCTCTTGACTGGACAAAAAATATTTTCGTTATATTCTGAAATCGACTTTTTTGAGGTACTCTTTAGATTTTTTAAATTGCGTGAGGGGGAGGGAGAAACCCACCCTATGTCACCTCTCCTTTTTAAGCAAATCGATCGGACAAAGGGGGTGAGAAATGATCGATTCGTAAGTCCTTAGATTTACGAATCGATCACTAGCTGAGGAAGTTTCCCCCCTCCCAAGAGGGAGGAGCAAAGAGGAAAATCCTACGCTTGTCTTAAGCTCGTTGTGTGGCGATTACATTCAGAGAGCTACCCAACTTAAACCAGTTAATCTGGTTTTCGCTATAGCTGTGAACGAGCTCGATTTTATCCTCTGTTCCATCCTTATGGTGTAGCAGAGCACTCAATTTTGAGCCCGGTGCAATCTCCTTGATTCCGATAATATCGATGGAATCTCCCTCTTGTATCTTGTCGTAATCCGCAGGATTTTTGAACGTGGTCGCTAAGACTCCCTGTTTCTTTAAGTTCGTCTCGTGAATCCGCGCAAAGGACTTCGTGATGACGGCTTGAACTCCTAGGTGACGTGGCTCCATGGCGGCGTGTTCTCGCGAAGAACCCTCTCCGTAATTCTCTTCGGCAACGACAATGGAACCAACCCCTCTCTTTTTGAAATCACGAGCGGTGGCGGAGACCCCGTCGTATTTCTTCGTGAAAACGTTCAAGATAGAGTCTGTTTTCTCGTTAAAAGAGTTTAGCGCTCCCATCAACATGTTGTCAGAGATATTGTCTAAATGACCTCGGAAGCGTAACCAAGGCCCAGCCATTGAGATATGGTCGGTCGTACACTTTCCTTTGACACGAATCAGAAGTTGAAGATTGGAATAGTCCTCCCCATTCCATGCCGAGAATGGCTGAAGGAACTGTAACCGTTTAGAGCTTGATTTAATCTTTACCTCGGTCTCTTTTCCCTCTCCCGCTGGGACAAAGAAATCCAAACTCTTCACATATTCATCGGGAAGCGCTTTGGCGATAACAGGAGGGGTCAATTGAATCTCTTTTCCCGCCTTATTTTTGATTTTCTCCTCAATGGGATTAAACCCTAGATCTCCTGAGAGAGCGAAGGCCATGACCAAGGCTGGCGAGGTAATGAAAGAGGCGGTGTTAGGGTTACCGTCATTTCTCTTCGCAAAGTTACGGTTAAAAGAGTTTACGATGGTGTTAGGCTCACCCTTCTTGGTGTCGTCTCGTGACCACATTCCGATACAGGGGCCACAGGCGTTCTCCATAATGACTGCCCCGAGTTCTTCTAGCGGTTTCAGTAGACCATCTCGTTCGATAGTCTTCCGTGTTGTTAACGATCCAGGAGTAATAATCAGCTGGGTTTTTAGCTCAAGTCCGTCTTTTAAGGCTTGACGAGCAATCGCCGCTGCGATGGAAAAATCTTCGTAAGAGGAGTTGGTACAAGAGCCGATGAGAGCAGCACTGACACGAGAAGGAAAACTCTCTTTTTTGATGTAATCTTTCATCTCGTTGATGGGGTATCCAGCGTCTGGAGAGAAAGGTCCGTTGACGAAGGGGACGAGTGTGTTTAAATCGATCTCGATGATACGGTCGTAATACTTTTCTGGATCGGCCTCAACCTCTGGATCCGCCTTAAAGGTATCGGTTAATCGTTCGGCTAAGTCGGCTAAATCATTTCGTTGAGTGGCACGAAGGTACTCTGCCCCCTCTGAGTCGTAGGGGAAGATTGAAGTCGTCGCTCCGTGTTCTGCTCCCATGTTACAAATCGTCGCCTTTCCCGTGGCAGAGAGAGATTTGGTTCCCTCACCGAAGTACTCGACAATCGCATTGGTTCCCCCTTTGACCGTTAACTCTCTACAGACACGTAGAATAATATCTTTAGGAGTCGCCCAACCGCTCATCTTTCCTGTTAATTTGATTCCGATTAACTTAGGTCGTTTAAGTTCTAGTGGCATCCCCGCCATGACGTCAACAGCGTCCGCACCACCTACTCCGATGGCGATCATCCCGAGACCTCCCGCATTGGGGGTGTGGGAGTCGGTTCCAATCATCATTCCTCCAGGGAACGCATAATTCTCCAAGACGACTTGGTGGATAATTCCAGCACCTAATCCCCAGAAGGAGAGGTCGTAGGCACTCGACGCCGAGGCGAGAAAGTCGTAGACCTCACGGTTCTCGTCCATCGCAGAGAATCGATCTTTCACAACTCCCTCTTTGGCCACGGCTAGATGGTCGCAGTGAATCGAGGTAGGGACGGCCGTCGTCTTTAGTTTGGCGAGCATGAATTGTAGCAAGACCATTTGAGCCGTAGCGTCTTGACAGGCGACTCTGTCTGGATAGAGGTTAAGATATTCAGAACCGTCGGTAAGGTGTCCTAAATCCTCCGCTTTCATGTGGGTGTATAAGACCTTTTCTCCTAGTGTGAGAGGGCGATTCATAGCCTTACGGAGATCAGCAATCGCTTTCTCTCTTTTAGCGTAAACAGACTCAATCATCTGAATATCAAACGTCATAAAAATTCTCCTTAGTGTTATATATGAGTAAAAATAAAAAGTAAAGATTAAAAATTCCTAAACTAGAAAAGGATATTTAAGGAATACTGCGAATCAGATGATT
>CAZATZ010000037.1:8418-10579 GCA_964488175.1 uncultured Spirochaetales bacterium | reverse complement strand
ACCACTCAAACGTCACATCTACGACTACATTATCACTGATTCTAAAGGAGAACGTAAATTTGCGGAGGAGCTTGATACAAGTGAAGAGGTGGTCGTCTACGCCAAGTTACCGAGAGGATTCTCTATTCCCACTCCAGTTGGAAATTATAACCCCGATTGGGCTATTTCATTCAAAGAGGGTGCCGTTAAGCATATTTATTTTGTTGCTGAAACGAAAGGCTCTATGTCCAGCATGGAACTTAGGGGGATTGAAGATAGCAAAATTCAATGCGCCCGTAAGTTTTTTGATCAGATCAATTGGAAGATTAATCCAGAAAATGTAACATATGATGTTGTGGATAGCTTTAACACCCTCATGAACATTGTCGGTGGTTCCTGAATGGTTGCCTGATTGTTAACTTTCGATGACTTGATAACTCGATGGTCTGCGGGGGATTTTGCCGTTCCCCCACCAAAGAAAAAGTTTCTGAAAGAGAGTAAAACTCTTCTTTAGTGAGCGACTCTCCCCCCTATATTTCCACTACTATTTTATTTTCTCAGGCATTTCCATCTCCGCTGGGTAGTCGACAATATACCGCTTAATCTTGTTGTTCTCATCCAACCAGAGAATATTGAATAGGATAGGAACGTTTATCTCTTGCGCATCTTTGTCATAACTCTTAATGCTAGCACCGCCGTACATAAAATACGCATTTCCCACTTGGTAGACGTCGTAAATGAAATGCTGGGTAATAAATACCGCATAAATCTTCTTAAAATACGTTTTTGTATTCTCTAGACCGGTAATTCTATCTTGTCCAAATTGCATAATAATACTGTCGTGTATCACGTCGATTCCCGAACCCTCCGAGAAGTCTAGGTTATCGATAGCATAAAATAATTTAGACAACCAGGGTGGTGTCTCTATCTTTCTAAAGGGGTGAATATTTTTTAGTGCTTCTGACATCATGGTATCCTTATTAATAATATTAAAGCAATTTTGGGGCGGTCATTTTTTTAAAATATAACAGCAAAACGACTCATAAAATTTAAATTTATTTAGTGAGATAGCTCGCTCTTTGCTGCATCGATAGTGTCGAATGATCTCAAGAAGTTGATGAAATCATCCTTATTACCATCAACTTTAATCGCACCCGAACTAAGACTCTCTTCCAACGTTGATTTTTTAAACAAGACGGCTAAAAAGTTCTTCTTGGTCAACGAAACAGTAGGAGCGTTGGGAATAATTCCTTCACTAAAGGCGGCGTTCTCATTGCGGATAACGTAGTTGTATCTCTCATTTAGATCCGTAAAAACGAAGTTAATTTTCGTCGGAGAGGATATTTTCTCTGGATTCAAATTGATACGTATCTCCTCTAGCATCGTTCCAACGGGAGAGTGATGTACGATCTCTTGAGTAGCAAAGTTTCCCACATCTTCACTCACCAACACTCCCCTCTGATCTTTTTCTGCGGAGACGGACAAGTTTTTCCAGTAGCTATTTTTTTGTAGAGAACGCCACTCTTTTAGAGCAAAGGCTCTTAGATTTCTCGCCTCTTGATCCGCTTGATCAACACGGATCAGAGGGGTAAGGAGAGCCACAGCCCAGCCGTACTCCTCGGTATTGATAGCAACTCTCGCCTCTTTTAAGATAGGATCTCGTCCCCCCAGCATTTTGACTCGAACCTCTTCACTATCTTTCAAGAGTAGTCTAGAGAACTCTTTTGAAGATTCCATCGAATCGCCCATAAAATCGCACTCATTATCTAGGCTATGAGCACTGAGAGAGAGTCTATCATTACATTCTCGTAACCGCAGAACATCATTGAGGTCATTATCGAGATTATCATTCAGAGCATCATTCAGATCACCACTAAGATCGTCATCAAGATAACCATCGAGATCGGCGGTAAGCTTCGCGAGTTCGGTCAATTTGTCCATTTTTCTACCATAATTGATATGGCAGTCACTCTTGTCATGGACAAACTGAATCGTATCACGATAGTTTTGTACTTCCTCGACAATAAAATCATTCCCCCACCAATCTCTCATGCGATAACCCGCCGAGAACTCTGTGTGAAGGTAGATCTCATCGCACTCAGATCGCTCTGGAGGTACTCCATCAACTCCGCTGAGGCGATCTCTTTCACTCTGCTAGAGTCGTCGTCTCTTACTTCAAAAG
>CAZATZ010000037.1:4582-8318 GCA_964488175.1 uncultured Spirochaetales bacterium | reverse complement strand
GGGGAGATTTCAGAAGAGAGAGACGAGTGGTCTACTCTCTCTCCGTTGAAAAGTCTCTCTTACTACTCCGTTGATGCGGGTTTCGGTTCGCTTGGCTCTTTTGGATATCGTTTTAAGATGAGAGTTAACGTTTTTTGACCCCGTTGGATTTCAATCTCAGTATCTTTGCTTTTTCCATCGCCAAGGCGGTAATAAAAATCAAAGACACCCTTGACAGCGACTCCATCGACGGAGATAATCCTATCATTTTCACGGAAACCAGCCACAAAGGCGGGGCTTTTTGCGATGACACTTTGAACGGGAAGCCCTGCACTTCCTGTGCTTTTAGGCATCTCTTTTGAGGGGGTAACTTCTAATCCCAAGACGGGTCCACTGCTAAAGAGAGAGAGACCAGGCCACAACTTTGGTAGGTCATCGACATCGGTCTCAACCGACTCTCGCTTTCGAAGAATAACATCCATGGATTTAAGTTTGCCATCTCTGTGTAACTGAAATGAGGCCTTCGTTCCAGGGGGAACCTCTCCTACGAAGAGAACCAACTCGTCGCTATCGTGAACAATTTTATTATTGACTCGCAAGATAATATCTCCAGGGAGTATCCCCGCCTCATCTCCAGGGGAGTCTAAAAAGACTTGGGTTACGAGGGCTCCCCCCTTCAGGTTTAAGCCGACCTCCTTGAGTTGACTCTCTTTTAAATCTTGAATACTCAATCCTAGCCAACCGTAATGCATCGTACCCGTATCGATGATATCACGATAAAATCGTTTGACTCGATTGATAGGAAGACTAAAGCCGAGACCGATACTCCCTCCAGAAGGAGTCGATATCCACGTGTTAATTCCAATCACCTGAGAGTCTATATTCATGAGAACACCCCCCGAATTCCCCCGATTAATCGAGGCATCGGTTTGGATAAAATCGCTAATATTTCCCGTGGGGCCAGATCTTCTCTCTATCGCACTGACGATCCCTCTTGTGACAGAGTTGATAAAACCGAAGGGAGAGCCGATAGCAAAGACAAAATCTCCCTCCATAATTTTATCTGAGTCGGCTAAGGGGAGTACTTTTACTTTGTCTCGGCTCAATATCTCGGCTTTAATCAGTGCTAAGTCGAGGCGCTCTTCAATGCCGATGACGATACCTTTGTAGCGGTTTGTGTTATTGAGAATAACTTGCACCTCTTCTGTCTTGCCTACCACGTGGCGATTGGTGAGGATATAGACGATGTTTTTGTCTTTTTCGACGATAAACCCACTTCCAAGACCGTAGAGTGGTTTGGTGTTGTCTTGCTCAAAAAATTTATCCCAAGGAATGCTCCCCTCGCTATCTTCGAAGAACTCCTCTATCTCGATTTTAACAACTCCTGGAAGCGTGTTCGCCACAACCTCTCGGTTCTCTTCCTGCAGTCGTTTTAAAAGAGATCCTCCCTGAGAATAGAGAGAGACTCCGCAGGCGAAGAGAAGAGAAAGAAGAAGCAGGAGACGACGTTGCGATCCCTTAGAGGCTCTTTCTGCGTATCTGAAAAAACCTGTGGTCTGACTAAAATAATTTTTTACTTGGTTCATACAAATCTCTTCCCTCGTTGAGGCTAGATTCGAGAATCGATTAAAAACTCTCTTGGTAGAATTTTTAATCGATTCTCGAAAGGCTTAAAAATCAAATTCTGTTAAGGCTTCTGCGCCCGTATCGGTGATGGCGATGGTGTGTTCAAAATGGGCAGCTAAGGAGCCGTCGACGGTTTTGACGGTCCAACCATCATCCATCATCTTTATCGTCTCTTTCCCCAGAGTAATCATCGGTTCGATGGCGATAACCATTCCCGATTTTAGCCGAGTGTTTGAGCCCCTTGCGTAGTTGATATTGTTAGAAATTTCGGGGGGTTCATGAATTTCAAGTCCTACGCCGTGGCCACAAAATTGATAGACAACCCCGTATCCTTTCGGCATGAGATACTCGCTGATACATTTGGCTATCTCTCTGACACGTAGCCCCGGTTTGATGAGATCTAACGTTAGTTCAAGCGAACGGAGGGTATCCTCGGTCAATCTCTTGGACTCTTGGGAAACCTCTCCCACGCAGAAGGTGTAGGCACTGTCGCTAATGTATCCCTCTAAATTTACACCGACATCAACACTGACCAAATCTCCATTTTGGATAATCTTTTTATCGGAAGGAACTCCATGAATGATCTCGTCGTTAATCGAAATACACGAAGAGGCGGGAAATTGATTGTAGTTGAGCCAAGCGGGGATACCGCCCCTTTTAACGATGTGGTTGTGAATCTTTTTATCGAGCTCTTTGGTCGTCATCCCGACTCGGATCTCGTCTTTGACACACTTGAGAACCTCCGACAAGAGTCTCGCTGACTGTTGTATCTTTTGAATTTGAGGTTCTGTTTTTATCTGGACTAAACGCACTATTTTTTCTCTTTTCTCTTTTTTTACGTGGGGTGGGGGAACTCTCTTACAAGAGAAAATGATCTTCTTCGATCTCTTAAAAGATGTTTCTAATTCATTCGTAGTTCGTATCTTGGTTCGTATCTTGGTTCTCATGGGTGGTTACCATCTCAGATGAGAGTTGGTAACGTTTCAATTTTTTACTCTCGTTTCCAATTTCCACCAGATCCAGAGGTTGAGATGGTGTTACTCCACATCCCACTCCGAGCAATCGAGAGATAAATTCGAGAGGTAATTCCACTCTCACCCGTTGAAGAATCGACGTATATCGCTCTGATTCCAAATTTTGTAATGTCCGTCGCCAAGTAATTTCCACCACCGAACTTGGTATTTTCTGCTGAGGCGACTCCACTCCACCCCGAGGCAGATCCCCCCGCTATATTTGCGTAGTAGAGGCCCCCCGTTAGAAGACTGCTCCCGTACCCAGACGTGCCGATCAAAAGAGTCTCTTTGTCGTACTGGGCTATCTGTGTGTAGGCGAGACTTGAACTAGAAGAGAGCGCACGGAAGGTTGAACCCGTATCGGAAGATCCGTAGAGAACGGCTTTCGTCGCATCAATAGAGATCGTGGTGATAAACATTTTTATCGATGGGGGCGTGGTCTCGCGATAGATACGAAACCCCATGAGTCTCTCGCTCGTGAGATCTATCCCCGAGGGAGTCTTCTGAGTAAAGGTAGATCCGTCAGGTGAGGAAAAGAGACGAATATCGTTGACACTATCTCCCCCGACCCAGTACTCTGAGCCGTCGTACTGAACAGAGCTTACTTTGACAACATCACCAAGTGCGATACTCGAGACCCCCACCGAACTGGCTGGATTTTCAGCAAAGGTTAAATTACCACTCGCTGTCATCGGGTTGTCCACCGAATAAAAATGGTGGTAGGAGAAGATGATTTCATCACCATCAATCTGTTTGATATGACTAACAAAGAGTTTCCCATTGGCAGCAAAAATATCAAAGTTGTAAAAGGTGCTGTTCTCCGCACCCTGCACGGTAGAACCCGAAAGAAGAGAGGTCCAGCTCTCTCCTCCCACGTCATTCAAGCGGTACATACGGTTCTGGTTTGAGTTTTTATTCAAGAGCGAAACGAAGAGTTGACCTTGAAAGAGTTCCATACTCCTCACGATTTCAAAGGTCGTATCGACACTTAATGAGTTCACAGGAACCCAAATAGCAGTCGGGTTTCTATGCTGTTTGCGATAAATTTTTGAAGTAGAGACGGTGTATAGGAATCCTCCCGCCGTTGGCCCTAGGATAAAACGGGGGGTGCTGTACTG
>CAZATZ010000037.1:1547-4482 GCA_964488175.1 uncultured Spirochaetales bacterium | reverse complement strand
GGAGATGTGAGCGGATTTATTTTTGAGAACTGAGATTTTAGATGGCATATTCAAGTCCTACACTAACTGCGTGAAAACTCCCGAATCTGTCTTGATCATCTGGCTTCACATTTTGAGTCGTGAAAGAGTAGTCGTAGTTGACCGCAACAGCAAATTTTTCATTTATATTGTATAAAATACTGACTCCAGGTTTCAATAAAAAATCGGTTCTGATCGCTCTCTGGTAGGAGGGAAAAGAGACGCCTATTCCCAGACGGATAGGAATTCCAATTCGTCCTTGCCAAAAACGGATATCGTACGTCGCAGTAGCGGTAAGGCTAATAAGACTGAACGCATTTTTATTAGGGCTAGTGGCGTAGTCCCATCCCAGCGCACCCCCCACCCTAAAGTAGTTATTCAAATGAAAATCGTAGGCGATTATCGTCAAGTTAAAACCGGTAGAGAGGTTGGTTTTCGAAATATCTCCGTACGGCGGATCGATAAAGTGCGTCGGTAAAAAGACACCCGCCGCAAAGCGTAAAACACTGTCGCCTAAAAACCTCTCTAGAGGGGCTCTTATCAACTTCGGTGCTTGAACCTCTTTTGCCCCAGGATCTTCCCCCTTTACTTGTGAAAAAAGAGAGAGAGAATTCCCTAAAAAAAGAGAGAAAAGAAAAATATAAATTTTTGTTCTAGAGCTGTAGCGCATTTTTAGCAAATCTCCGTATCAAACTCCAATTATTTTCCTTTGGTACAAGAATCCAAGCTCCCTTATCCGATATATCAGGATCTTTTCTTAAAATTTCCTGCTCTTCAAAAGGTCGACCTAAAAAATTTGAGTAGGTGGCAAATAGGACATTGCTGGTACTGAGTACTTGGTTTTTCAGGATTTGACTATTCCGATAGAAAAGAAAGATATCCTTTGCCTCAGAGATAGTCAAGTTTGTCTCGACATAATTTTGCATAATTTGAAAAAAGGTATTTACCCCCTTAGGAGTCATGTTTGACCGTATTTTTTCCTGAGTGGCTTTCAAGATAGTCTGCTGTCTTAAAGATCTAGAAAAATCACTGGAGGTGTGGCGAGAGCGTGCAATTCGCAGAGCACTACGCCCGTCAAGATGGTGTGTGCCAGCTGGATAACTGAGCGTTTTCCACTCACCCCCCTCTCGAATCCGATACGTTGGGTCAATTAATGGCTCTTTTAAGGTAACGTCGATGCCACCCAATTGATTAATTATATCGATAAAGGCAAACATATCAACCACAATATGCCGTCTGAGAGAGACCCCTAACATCTGGCTGAGGCGCTCTTTAAGAGCCTCAATTCCGTAGTATTTATAGGCTGTGTTAATGCGCCATTTATTGAGAAAGATATCGCGTGGCACACTCAGAAGAGCGACTCCCTCTCCCCGTTTTAGATGACCAACAATGATTGTATCCGTATTTTCACTATTCTTTCCTACCAAGAGAAGGTAAAAATCATTGAGATCGATCTTCTCGTCACTCTGTGAGGCGAGTGGTAGATCATTTGCCGCACTCTCTCTCTCCTCACCCTCTAAGTGTAGTTGACTGTCTGGACTAAAACTTTTGATAGAGCGAATCGGTTGTCGCTCTTGATCCATGATATAGATCTCATTGGTGGCTAGTAGAATCGCAAAGGAGCCGACGACCTCTCCCGCCTGATTAGAGAAGTTGTAATAGAGGCTATTTCCATCTTGTTGAGGGGTAGGGGAGATGCTCAATCCGTTTTGTTCGACGTATAAGCGAAAGCTTTCACTCTGAAAAAGATTCTCTAAATACTCTTTTCGAAAGAGAAATTCACCTACTTTCAACGGGCGAAGATCTTCGGAAGTCACACCGCTCTCTAGGTCGGCGGTAAGAGAACTTAGATCGGAGTAGGACTTGCCCATAAAGAAAAATTGAACGCCCTCACCTTGAAGGAGCTCGACTTGAGAGATCACGCTCTTATCGCTTCGAAGAAGAGTCCACCGCCATCCGTTGAAGAGCGACGCTCTCTCCCAACGAAGATTGAACGGTTTTATCTGAGCGTTTTCGAGAAAAGAGGAACTCCACTTTTCAAATTCCCCTCTGAGTCTCTCGTATTTCTGTTTATCAGAGCTGTATTTTGTTACAAGAGCCGTCAGATAGTCTGAGTACTGGTTTTGAATCTCAATCGCTGGTGTTCCACTCTCCTGTTCGGGGATAAACGTACTCTGATCGTATCCTTTGACAAGGATCTCACCGGTGGATTCTAGGAGAGAGGCGTCGAGAAGTTTTACTTTTTGGCTCTCGTTCGAGAGGGTAAATCCACTCTCTCTGGTTTCAATCTGAATGCGAGGAATTTTTTGCTGACTAATCGTACGAAATCTCTGGAGGAGTTCTAGCGATTTCTCCCTTTTTTGTCGAAGGACGAGAGCGTCTAACCCTTGAAAGAAGGGAAGATTTGGGTTGAGTTCCTCTTCATCGACGAGAAGAGCTTCGTTCGTGTCATTGAGATCGATCGTAGGAAGCCCCAAACTCTCCCGAATATTATTTTGTCCGTCAGAGAGGCGGAGGGATTTTCGATTGAGGGAGGTTAAATTCTCTTGAAGGGTTCGTAGTATCTCTGACTGTTGGTAGATTTGAAATGAGAGAACTCCGAAGAGACCCAAGACAAGGAGAGAGAGAAGAATCGATAAGAGGATTCTTTTAAAAGAGGTGGGTGGTCTCCTTCTTTTCTGCGGTGAGGGTCTGTTTCGTTTCATCCGCACATCGTTCCTTGGGGCAAATCTATTTCGAACACCTTTGGGTACCCCTTTAAACGTTCTTCGAGTTATTTTCAAGACGAACTCTATCCTTTTCCTCCTGTCTCTCTCTATAGAGACCAGAGCGAAAGGAATCACGGTGAAAAGGGGGAAGGATGATGATCTCAAAAGGCAGACTTTGATTTATATCTCGATCTCGACTTTGATTTTGA
>CAZATZ010000037.1:0-1447 GCA_964488175.1 uncultured Spirochaetales bacterium | reverse complement strand
TTGATTTTGACCCCAGTGCAAGATAGCCTGATGAAGACTCTCTTGATCGTGACCTAAGTAGACGACTTGGGGGAACACCTGCTCAAAGATAGAAAAACTCCCCTCTTCTTCCTCTGGATCCTCTATAAAGGCTTCGTCGACCTCTTCGACAGCCAATACACTTTTCTGTCTCTCTTGATCCTTAAAATAGGGACTTCTTCCCTTGTATCGTTTCACCGATTGATCACTGGAGACGACGACGACGAGGTGATCGACTCCTTTTTTCGCCTCTTTTAAAAGAAAAAGATGCCCTGAGTGTAAAAAATCAAACGTTCCAAAAAGAAGACCGACTCTTTTTTGTGGCATGAGACTTCCCGACTGGACGGTTTATACAGGGATATCTCCGTTAAACCGTCTTCTGATGATACTCTCTCGCATAACATTCATTTTTTAGCACGTGAGGAGAGATTCTTACTGGACACCTCTAAAAAACCCTTTTTCAGTTCCTTGCCTTGCCCAAAAATTTCTTCGTTATTTTCTGAAATCGACTTTTTAGAGGTACTCTACTCTTTAAATAGAGTCGAGATACGGTCCCAATTCCTCTGGGGAGAGTGTGTGAGTCTGTGGACTTTCTGTACTCTCTCTTGCATCGATCACGAAGACCGTAGGAACGGCTGTGACTCCAAGTATGTTAAACACTTCAAGGCTCTGGTTCGGCCCCAGAAAGATCTCCCAACCCGGCATGTCTACCTCTTCACCATAGGCCAACGCGTCGGTAGAGTTTTTATCTGCACTAACGGTTTGAAAAACAAAGAGTGGGTTACCTTCAATCTTCTCCTTGTAGAGATCGATGAGTCCTGGTGTTGCGGCTTGACAGGCGGGACACCAAGAGGCCCAGAGATAGAATACCGTGATCTTGTCTTGAACTCCACTTAAGGCGAGAGAAGAGATAGGAATAAATTTAACATTTTCGGTGATCTCTTCACTCTCTTTTTTCTGACAAGAGAGAACAAGAGTGAGGGAAAAGAGTAAAAAGAAAGCTTTTATGAGCGATGTTTTGTTGATTCTTTGATTGATCATGTAAGACTCCTATCGTTAAAATATATTTTTTAGATCTTCTTATCTAAGGGGACTATTTGTGTTGTGCGAATCGATTGTGCAAACTTACTGTACAAACTCCTTGTGCTTGATGTTTTTAGCCAACTCACGATTTCCTTTTTAACCCCTTTTTCCAAAAGAGAGAGGGGGTAGAAGTAAGAGCGAATAAGCAAATTGTAATTTTCATTGTTAGTCTAGTTGAGGAAAAAGAAAAAGGCAAGAGAATGGAGAGATCCTATTGAAAAAATATCCTAATCTCTGTCGACGCATTGAGAGAGATTAGGACGAATTCGTCTGAGTTATCTTCTCGAGAAGGTGATTGATCTTAGTACCAGCACTCTGCCAATTTAATCTCTCTTCAAACTCCTTG
>CAZATZ010000036.1:0-10643 GCA_964488175.1 uncultured Spirochaetales bacterium | reverse complement strand
GTATGGCACCTCTGAGAACTTAGTCTTATCTATAACGATACTTTTTTGAACGAATGGAAAAAGAGAAATTTATAATTATCACGCGGCGATTCATGTAAGTTGATGATTTTTATGAATGAGGGAGAGAATCCTTCACCTCTTTCACCGACTCTTTTAAAAAAGGATACGTTATTTATTAAAAGATATTTTTTTAGAGGACTTCTCTCTATAAAAAAAATTATCTACTTACGAAGGAGGCCTATAAAATGGCAAAACAACTTCTCTTTGACGAAGAAGCGAGAAAAAAGCTTCAAATCGGGGTTAAAAAATTATCGGATGCCGTGAAGGTAACCCTTGGTCCCAAAGGACGTAACGTTCTTTTAGACAAGAAATTTGGGGCTCCCACAGTGACTAAAGACGGTGTCTCAGTCGCAAAAGAGATCGAATTAGAAGATCCCTATGAGAATATGGGTGCTCAACTAGTTAAAGAGGTCTCAACAAAGACAAACGATATCGCAGGAGACGGAACCACAACGGCTACCGTTCTAGCCTACTCTATCGTTAGCGAAGGATTGAAGAGCGTTGCCGCTGGGACAAATCCCATGGGAATTAAACGGGGAATTGACAAGGCTGTTGAGCTCGCCGTCACCGAGATCAAGGGGATGTCCAAAGAGATAAAAGGGACAGAAGAGACGGCTCAGGTCGCCTCTATTTCAGCAAACAATGATCGTGTTATTGGTGATGAGATCGCCAACGCCATGAGTCGAGTCGGAAAAGATGGTGTCATCACCGTTGAAGAGTCCAAGACCCTTGAAACGGTCACCGATTTTGTCGAAGGGATGCAGTTCGATAGAGGGTATATCTCCCCCTATTTCGCCGCTAACCGTGAGACCATGACGGCCAATCTCGAAAATCCTTACATCCTTATTTTTGATAAGAAAATATCGACGATGAAAGATCTTCTCCCTATCTTGGAGAAGGTCGCCAATTCGGGAAAACCCCTCTTAATCATCGCAGAAGACATCGAAGGTGAGGCTCTCGCAACTCTCGTTGTGAACACGATTCGTGGAACCTTAAAGGTCTGTGCTGTAAAGGCTCCCGGTTTTGGAGATCGCCGAAAAGCGATGCTCGAAGATATCGCCATCCTGACAAAGGGTGAGGTCATCTCCGAAGAGGTTGGACTAAAACTTGAGAATACCGAACTCGAACAGCTCGGTTCTGCTCAGATGATCAAGGTAGAGAAAGAGAATACCACGATTATTAACGGCGTCGGAGAAGAGGCGAGTATTCGAGACCGGATCGCTGAGATTAAGGCTCAGGTCGAGGAGACAACCTCCGAGTACGACCGCGAGAAACTGCAAGAACGTCTCGCCAAGCTGGCTGGTGGTGTCGCTGTTATCAACGTCGGTGCGCCTACCGAGACGGAGCTTAAAGAGAAAAAGCACCGCGTCGAAGACGCTCTCTCAGCGACAAAAGCAGCTATCGAAGAGGGAATTGTCCCAGGAGGCGGTGTCGCCTTGGTACAGATCGCAAAGAAGTTCGAGAAAGAGGGTGCTAAGAATCTTACCGCAGAAGAGAAGATCGGCTTCCAAATTGTCCTACGCGCTTTAGAAGAGCCAATTCGTCAGATAGCAGCCAATGCTGGAGTCGATGGTTCTATCATTGCACACAAGGCGAAGAACGAGAAGAGTGGAATCGGTTTTGATGCGAACAAGATGGAGTGGGTAAACATGGTAGAGATGGGAATTATTGATCCTGCCAAAGTAACCAGAAGTGCTCTTCAGAACGCAGCCTCTATCGCTAGCCTCTTACTGACGACCGAGTGTGTCATTACAGATATCGCTGAACCTGATGGAGGTGGCGGTGCTGCGATGCCTCCTGGTGGTGGTATGGGCGGTATGGGTGGTATGGGCGGCATGATGTAGTTGCCAACATCTCTCCCACCTAAGAAAGAGGTCACGTCGAAGAGAAATTGAACAAGATTAAGACGTTTCAAATTTTTAGAGAGGGGGAAGGTAGCACCCCAAGATCTCTCTTAAAAGAGATCTTTTAAAAAAAGAACTCTCCTTCGGGAGGGTTCTTTTTTTTTGCGGAGGATGACAGATGTAATCCCCTCATTCTGTAATCCCTTCATTCTGTAATCTGCCCATTCTTAAAAGGGGTTTTTAGCGCTTCTCTTTCTAACCAAATCATCATTTTACTTTCATAAAATAGTAAGATAAAAATATTAAAACGTTGCTCTTTGAAAAAGAATCTCTAAAAAATGATTTAAAAAAATAACGAAGAGTTTTTTGAGAGGTGTCCTAAATATCTTTTAATTTCACAATGTAGATGGAGAGTCCATGCCTATTCCCAAAAAAATCTTACTGATGACCTTTTCACTCCTCCTCTTTCTCGGGGCAAAAGAGCGTCTCAACGCCTCTATCTACCTGATACCACCGACTCTCTTCTATCCCGAATATGGAGAACTCGATTTTCTCTCCCAAGGCTACGCGTGGGCAGAGTTGTCTAAAGCGACACCTTACGCTTTTGACAATGAATCGATCGGCTTTACTCTTTCAAATGGATATAAAGTATCGTTGTTAAATAGTAAGTTGTTTAATTTTGTACTGGGGGTCAATCTGAGTATGCTTAACGGGGTCGACCTCGATCACACGTGGTACTTCGTCCCTAGGAAACTCCTCACCGATGTAAATACGACATTGTACTACAACGTGATAGAGGCGATGAGCTTATCCCTCTCTTATCATCACGATTGTGCGCACGATATCGACTTAAATGTGATTCGCCCCGCTATCCACGATTGGTTCGGTCTCGGGTTTCATTTCAAACCCTTCGAAGTACAACCTAAAGAGGCAAAATACAAGAGTCTATTCCGTATAGAGAGTGAGATAGATTATTTTATCGCCCCCCTCTATCCAACGTCTGAGAAAGAAAATCAGAAGGGGCGAATCTCTACGATCATCCAGAACGAGATTCTGACAAGCTCTCCCGTCGATTTTTTTTGGGAACTCCGCGGTGAATTATTCATCTTGGATCTTACCAATCAATACCAAGCAGCCCCTCAGAAATTCTACGTAGATCGGGCTCTCAAGGCGGGCATGCGTGTTAGCTCCTCTGGAGATAGCCAATTAACTCTCTACACAAAATTAGAATTTCTCTACGACCCTTTTCTCAACCTAGACTACGACCCAGGTCGCTATCTGAGTATTGGATTTTCACTTGAGAGTTGAGAGTTAAAATCGAGCGAGGGAGATAAGATACAAGACTCGTCGACTCCCTTGAAAAAGAGTTTTTTAGAGGTGCCCTAGTTTACTTCTCGCGAGCCATCTTTGTGGTAACCGCCTTGGCTAAATCCTCTACCGGTGCGGCGTGTAGGTTTTCAACTAATTCATCATAGTTCGCATCACCTGTTGGTGGCGGCAGAGCAGCACGTCCAGAAGATCCACCCGAACTTAGTCCAGAAGATCCACCCGAGCTTACTCCAGAAGATCCACTAATGGTGTGAGAAAACGACTCCTCTGGTTCGAAATCAAGTAGAGGAGCGGGCTCCGCCTCTTCCACCTCTTCCGCTCCATCTCCTCCCGTAGCAGAGGGGGAAGAGGCGGACATATCTTTTTGATTCGTCTCGATTCTCTCTTCTGTAATGGGGGCAATAAAAGGACTGGATGTATCGCTCTTCTCCCCCACTGGTGAAGAAAGTGGCTCTGGCTCAGAGAAAGATTCCTCTTCTCGCTGGAAGAGAGTGCTGTTCGTCTCCCTATCCACCTCAATATCCTCTTTCATACCCCTGATAGCCTCAATATCACTCTCCTCGGTCTCTTCTGGGAGATCAAAAGAGTTATCAACGTCGTAGAGAACGGTTCCGACATCGGTGTCGAGAGAGGGGGGTTCGCTGGATCCCAAGTCCATATTCGCTAAGGGATCCGATGAGGAGGGAGGTGGTGAAGATGACAAGGAGGGGCCACTCTCAGGGGAAGAAGAGGGGGGCGAAGATCCTATCTCAGAAGATTTTTTTTTGAATCCCAAGAGGGGAAGAGCCCAATTCTCAACAAAAAAAAGAACGACCCCAATTATGACAGCGAGAAGAATCGTTGCCCAGAAAATATCTCCAACAAAGATTCCCCTCGAAATTTGTTTTGTTACATTGAGGAAAGAGACTAAGAGTAGAATGCCTATATAAAGAAATTTTCTATCGTTTGCATCAGCTTGTTTCATAAGGATACAGTGAGACTTCTTGACTCTTTAAAGGATCCCTCTAAAGAGTATTTCTAAAAAAGAGTACACTCCAAGATATAAACCTCTAAAATTACTCTTCTATTATGAATTGAAACCACCCTCTTAAAACGCCAAAGGATAGATCTCATGATACGATTTTAAGTGTTAGGTTCATCCTCAAACTCTTTCAAGAGTTCTCTCTGCACAGACTCTCGAAAAAGACACTCAACGATGGAGTAAGCGATATTTCCTTCAAAGACAGCCTCGGTATCGCTACCTTTTTGGACTCGACTCTCGTCGATAAAACCCGAGATAAAACAGTATTCCTCTCCCGTAGGAGAACGAAACGACTCTATTTTATTCTGGTAATCTCGATCTCCAAGATCCGTAGGAGACCATTTTATCTTCTTGGCTCTCTCTTTTGGGAAGTTAATATTCATAAAAGAGCTGGGTTTCATCATTCCCAAGAGTTCTGAAAAGCGGTGAGCAAAACGATTCGCCATCCACCGAAGATCAACCTCTAGTAGCTCTTTTATCTCTTGGCTAGAGACTCTATCCATGATCTCTCTCTCGTTAGAGAGACCCCAAGAGAGAGCTATCGAAGGAATTCCATACAGAGCCCCCTGCCTCGCCGCAGCGGCCGTTCCAGAACAGACAAGATCATTGCCTAAGTTGTATCCTAAATTAATACCACTCACAATCACATCGAGTTTGTTCTCTTTAAAAAGGTGAAAAACAGAGCAGTTCACACAGTCGACAGGAGTTCCCGCACACCAATAGACCCTCTCGCCTATCGATTTAAGAACGAGAGGAGTCGACAACGTAATGGAGTGAGAGGTGGCACTCTGGTTCTCTTTAGGAGCCACCGTCCACACTTCGTGCCCCTTCTTTTCCAAGGCCTCTTTTAAAAGAGGGAGAGCTGGGCTTCCAATTCCATCATCATTTGTGAGTAAGATGCGCACTAGGAAGGATCGCTTTTAAGACCATATCGTTTATTAAACCGGTCGATTCGTCCCGCCGTATCAACTAATTTCTGCTTACCGGTGTAGAAAGGATGGCAAACATTGCAAATCTCTACTTCGAGAGTCTCCCCCATCGTAGATTTTGTCGTAAAAGAATTTCCACAATAACAGGTAACATTGGTCTCGGTATACTCCGGATGGGTACCACTTTTCATCTCTTTTATCTCCTAGCGGGCGTTTTATTGAACAACAGTATTCATTGATTGTAAAAACGCCTCATTATTCTTTGTTTTTCGCATATTGTCAAGTATCATCTCTGTTGCTTGGATATCTTCGAGTGGATTAATCGCTTTTCGCAAAATCCACATCTTGTTCATCTCTTCTTGAGTCAGAAGAAGATCTTCCTTCCTCGTTCCCGATTTTTTGATATTGACAGCGGGAAAGAGACGCCTCTCCCCTAATTTTCTGTCAAGAACGAGTTCCATATTTCCCGTTCCCTTAAACTCTTCAAAAATAACCTCTTCCATACGACTTCCCGTCTCGATGAGAGCAGAAGCAATAATCGTCAAACTTCCTCCGTTCTCAATATTTCGAGCCGCTCCAAAAAATCGCTTGGGTTTATGGAGTGCATTTGAATCCACCCCTCCCGAAAGAATTTTTCCAGAGGCGGGGGTTGCTTGATTATACGCCCTAGCCAAACGGGTGATCGAATCGAGTAAAATCACCACATCCTTGCCGTGTTCAACCAGTCTCTTTGCCTTCTCAATGACCATTTCACTTACCTGAACATGTCTTGAGGGTTGTTCATCAAACGTCGAGGCGATAACCTCTCCTTGAATACTCCGACGCATGTCGGTGACCTCTTCGGGACGCTCATCGATCAAGAGAACCATGAGGTGCACTTCAGGATGATTTTCGCTGATTACATTCGCTATCTTCTGCAGAATAATCGTCTTACCCGTTCTCGGTGGTGCAACAATCAGACCACGCTGTCCCTTTCCTATCGGAGAAAAGAGATTAATGACCCGTGTTGAGACGTCGTGCGTCGTCGTAGACTCCAAGTTGAACCGTTCATCGGGGTGCAAGGGGGTCATGTTTTCAAAAAAGAGCCTGTTCTGAACCTCTTTGGGGTCTGAGCCGTTTATGCTATAGATACGAGAAATAGCGAGGTAGCGCTCTCTGTCGCGGGGAATACGCACTAAACCGTAGAGGGTATCTCCCGTCTTCAGGCTAAACATTCGAATCTGCCTTGGTGAGATATAGACATCTTCATTTCCCGCCAAATAAGAGTTGTGTTCAGAACGAAGAAATCCATAGTTATCGGGAAGAATCTCAAGGACTCCCTCGGTAAAAACAACCCCGTTCTCTTCGATGTGTTTAGCGAGAATGAAGGACATCAGCTCGGAACGCTTCATCAGAGGAATCTCTTCCTCCTCTGCACTATACTTCTTCGCCTCTTCACGTAGCTCCAAGATATTCATTTTGGCAAAATGGGGCATCTCAAGACGTGGTTGATCGGGTGAGGGTTCCTCGGGAGTCTCAAACGCCGCTGCATTCGCTACTCGTCGACTCCCAACTCGTGGCCCCCCTTTGGAGTACGTCTCTTTCGGTGGTCTCTTTAGATTCGAGTTTCGAAGACGAGGCTCTTTCTCACTCTCCTGCTCTAAAGAACTCGGTTTCGTGCGGGGAATCCCTCTTCGTTTTACGTAGCTACCAGAGGTCTCTCTAGGAGAGACGCCATCGACATCCCCCGTATTAGGTTCTTCCTCTCTTTTCATAAAACCCGCCTTTGTAGGTATCGTCTCATTAAAAATCTCTCATTTTTTTTAAATACATTATCTCTCATCACAGAGAACTCCTGATTTATTCTTGACGAAAAGAGAAGTTTAAAACTCTCTTTTTCACTTTAACTTCAACTGCGGTTTTAACTCTTCTCTAACTCGAAGTCGTCTTAATCCTATTCACTCTTCCTCTACCGCATCAAAGGCGGAAGGCTACTTTTAAAAATCTCTTTATCACCTCTCACTCATTCTTTTCTAAAATTGTTTTTTTTGAAATAGCCTAAAAAAGAGGGTCTCTCTTTTCTTCTAAAAAAGATTCTCTAAACAACAGCGGGAATAAAAAAAATCCCTCTGATCAACGATGTTGTTTTTAACGGTATTTTCAGCGATTCCCCCAAGAGACGAATGCGTTTAGTAGCGTTTAAATGGAAAATGAGAGAGAGAATCTCCTTCAGACAAGAGACTTGCGTTAAACCGTCTTCAAGAGATTCCAAGATAAATATTGAACATTAAATATTGATGAATACATCCCCGAACTAGAAAAAGAGGAAGTTAAAAAAGTCTCTCCAAGGGGAGGGGGTAAGACTCAGAGCTATCATCTCTTATTCACTTTGACTATTTTATTCAACGATTCAACTCAATAATTCAACCCAATGATTCAGCTTGAGTACTCAATATGTGAGCAAAATATGCGATCAAAAAGATCTCAAAACCCACGAAGAAAAGAACTTTTTTACGAATAGGGGGAAAGAGCTTCAACCTTTAACTAAGTATCTCTCTCTTTTACAGGCACCTCTAAAAAAACTCTTTTTCATTTCTAACTCGATATTTTCTGAAATCGACTTTTTAGAGGTACTCTTACGAAATAATCTCTTAAGCATGCTTTCAAACACGCTCTCCAATACGGATAACTCTGTTTTTCTTAGTTACCTAAACTCTTTTAACAAAAATTAACTAAATATCAATAACTCTTTGAAAGAATCTCTCAAGATCCTCTCTCTGCCCTTGGAATCACGCTACAAACGACAGCAAAAGCGATCGTACAGGCAACGAGACAAAAGATCGACTCTATCGTCGACCGTTCCTACGCCTTACTTTATATGAATTATATGAAAAATTTGCACAGATAAAAAAGAGTGACAATAACCCTTTTGTGCCACCTGAATCAAGACGACTAAAATTTAACAAGATTTAACAAGAGAGATAAACAGAGGCTTTACCCTCTCACTCTTAACTATTTTTTTCTGGAATATTAAAGATATCCTTCGGCTTTTCATGTCCTGGCATAGAGACCTCTCCATTGAGAACAGCTCCCTGCTCCGTACACAGCCTCCGAGCCTGACAGTCACCAGTGATCACTCCCGTCTTGCCAACACGTAGCACTTCAGAGACGGAAAAACTCCCCTCGACCTCTCCGTGAATCGCAACCTCAGCCCCATTAATGGTACCTACCAGTTTACCCTCAGGATGAATCGCAAGAGAGCCAACAGAGATGAGTTCTCCCTTAATCTCTCCTGAAATTTCAAGGAATTCAGAACTCTCGACAACTCCCTCTAGCTTTGTATTCTTCGAAATAACGCTTACGATTCGACTTTCCTCTTTCTTCTTCTTGAACAATGTTAAATCCCCTTTGAGATTTCAAAAAAAATCACATTCTTTTGAGACATCTCCACAAGACGTTTCGACAGAAGTGTAAAAGAGTCATCAAAATCCGTAAACTTTTTCATCTTTTATGCGACTGTATCTAGCATTTTAACAAACAAAAACCAAGATAAACTCAATATGAGACAAAGGTTGGGCGAGACAAAAATTAGGAGGCAGAGAGTAAACTTAATTTTTTTGCCGACCGCGATTTTTTTCTAGCGGCCGTCTTTGGATGAATCACACCTTTTCTCGCAGCGGTATCCATCACTTTCGTCATCATGCGAAAAGCCTCTTTGGCTATATCGAAATCTCCCTCTACCAAGGCGGATTCGAAAGACTTCGTACGGTTTCGGATATGTCCTTTGACTTCCCGATTTTTTATTCTACGCTTAATTGACTGACTGTGTCTCTTCTCTTTACTTTTAATATTTGCCATTAAAAAAACCTACCAAATAATTCTGAATGGAAAAACGTAGAGATCCTGAAGGAAGAACCTATCCTCAGCTCTTTATCGTCGACGTCCACAACATGCTTCTCCCCCTACCTCTAAATTTCAAAAAGGAGGGTTTCTAAAAATAAATCGGGAGGAATGTTGCGTTTATAAATACTCACAATACCAGCTAAACATCATCACCATCTAGTAATTGAGTTCTAAGAGTTCCGAACGAACCGATACTCAGAGTTTCGTCCAAAAATATCTCACTCTCATTCAAGGGATAACATTGATTAGTCTAATTCTGTAGGAGAAAAAGTCAAGAAGTGTTCGAGAAATCAATGAAGTTTCAGCCCCAAAAGGCTACGAATCGAGACAATTATCGAAAAAAATAGGTCGACTAATGCGATAATTCCAAATGGATAATCTCGCTCTCATCGAGAGTCGCTATTTGGTGGGGAGTCCCTCTAGGGTACCTCTAAACAAGAGAGAACTTATTGAGTTTTTCTCCCCGATAATAGAGCAATAAAACTCTTTATTCATTACTATCAAACTTCTAGGCTCAACCTTTTTAAGAGGTACTTAGGGGCAAATACTCATTTAGCACCGTGGTAAACCTTGGCTAAACTCCGTTTTCAGTTCCTTGACTTGCCAAAAAATATCTTCGTTATATTCTGAAATCGACTTTTTAGAGGTACCCATAGTGAAATCACCCCAAAAATATAGGAGAAACTATTTGACAACTAGAGCTATCAACGTCGACTGCGTATCGAACGATCGATATCAATCCATTATAATTGAAGGAAAAATCTATGAAGTACTTAGAAAATGAAAAGATTTTAGAACTCCTCTCTTTTCGACATGCGTGTAAACAGTTTGATGAGAAGAGAGTCATTCCCCCCGAGGATTTTGAGACGATTCTCGAAGCGGGCCACTTGGCTCCCTGCTCTTTGGGACTAGAACAGACCCACCTCCTTCTCTTCACGGGGACGAGTCCACGCGATAAAGCGTTACGTGAAGAGATGATTCTTCGTGGGGATATGTGGGGTGCCAAAACACAGATGCCGGGAGTTTCGCACTTTGTTATCTATCTGAGCAAGAGAGAGTCTCTCTTAAATCCCGACTCCGAAAGTGTGGCTGAGCACATTAAAAACGTAAGGAAATTTAGCCCAGAGATAACGCAGATGTTCAAAGATAAGATGAAAAATTGGCGGCAAGGATTTGGAATCGAGAGTGAGTCCGACGTTCTGAACTGGTCTTTTCGTCAGGCGTACCTAGTTCTTGACAATATGTTGACAGTAGCAGCCCTTCTCGGGATAGATTCGTGTCCAGTTGAGGGGTTTCACCTAGGGAAATTAGAGGATTTTCTAGAAGAGAAGAAATTTCTTGACCGAAAAAAATATGCAGTGGCGGCGTGCGCTGGATTCGGCTACCGAGTCAACCCTCAAACACCAAAGCTACGCCAACCCCTCTCCGATTTTTTCGACTTGTGCTAAGCGAGATCTCAAAGATCTCCAAGATCTCCAAGTTCTCCAAGTGCTCCAAATGGGGTGGGAAACCGTAAAAACTGATGAGGAGGGGTACTCGCAGGAGGAGTTCCCTCTCACTCTTTATTGCGGTTTTTAT
>CAZATZ010000035.1:0-10932 GCA_964488175.1 uncultured Spirochaetales bacterium | reverse complement strand
CGCCAGAGGTACCAAACGGCGACGGTTCTGTACGGCTGCCAGCGGTATGATAGTTGTCGAATCTCTTCGACTCCTTCGGTGCTTTTATGGTCGATGTTGTATAGTTCCCCGATAATGCGTAAGAGAGCGATATCTTTGAGAGGAAAGACGTCTTGCTCTAGCAGGTAGAAGATTGAGAACATCTCGACCGTCCACTCTCCGATTCCCTTTATGTTAAGAAGATCTCTCTTTATCTCTTCGGGTGGGGTTTCTGTCCAATAATCGGAATGACACCCCTGAAAAAAGAGGGAGAGGGCGTAAAGGGTGCGTATTTTGGGACGAGATAGTCCGCTCTCTCTGAGTCTCTCTTCGTCGAGGGTCAGAAAGGTTTTTGGTTCGAAGGGAGAAGATAACTCCTCAACCCTCCGCCAGATAGAGTCGGCGGCTTTGACCGATATTTGTTGACCGATGATCGAGCGAGCCAAGGCGAGAAAGGGGGAGTTGCGTCTCTCTAAAGAGAGTTCTAAGCGGTAGCGAGAGATAATATCGTTGAGTATCTCATCTTGAAGAGAGAGATACTCAACGCCCTCAGACCAGTAGTTAGGTTTCATTTCGCCTCTTTCGTCTCTCTTTCGCATCTGTCTTATTTGGCTCGCTGTATTTCGAGGAGTTCATCTAGGTGTTCTCCTCTCTCGTCGCCCCTCTAGTAGATTACGACAATGATTCCTTCTCCCGCCGAAGGAATTGGAATCACGGAGTCGTAACTGAGGTAGGTCTCATGAATTTCGCTCTTAAAGTTTATATAATTTAGGGTCTGCATCTGCCATACCTTGTGCCATCGGCGCAGGTCGTAGAGTTCTGTTTTACTCTCGATGTTGAAGAGAAAGATATACTGTGTCCCATCGTTATACCGTCGATATTGGACAAAAAGTCCCCTTTCATAGAGCCAACCGCTGCCCTCTTCTACCTTTTTTTTCTTTAGCTCTCGTCTAAGCTCTTTTGCCTTTTGGAACTGTCGCAAATGGGATTTTAAATCTCGATGGTTCGAGATAAAATACCCTCTCTCTTGAGACGTAAAGCCGAAAAGATGGCGAAAAACCTGCCATTTATTTAACGTCTCTCCTCGTTCTTGGTCTCTTGTTTTATTTGAGGTGAAGTGTAAAAACGCTGAAGACTTTCGACGAATCGTCTCACTCGCAGTAATATCGATCGCTGGCTCCAACGAGTATACCTTCTTCTGATAAAAAGAGGTCTCTTCTCTATCTTGTGTGACTTTTAGATTGGTAAGTAGAGCCATATTGGAGGGGAGTGATTCTCTCAATCTCTCAAGGTGCGGTTGTAAAACTCCTCTCGTCTCCTCTTCGTAATACTTGGCGTCAAAGAGAGTTGTATCAAAAAAATACCCCTCTGGGCGATACTGTTTCTGCCAACGGTGGCAGAGTTTTTGAAAGTATTTAAAAGAGATCTCAGAGGAATTCTTCTCCTGTTTTGATACCTCTTCAGAGGGTTGAGAGGGGGTATCTTTTGAAAAAAATTGGTTTAAAAAGCGAAAGGGAGTGTGTCCCTTCGCCTGCTCACAGTGGGTTGGAATTATTCCTCGATAGTTTAATTCGCTTTGTTTTTTTTCCCAATCCCAGTCGTTGTTGAGAAAGACTCTCTTGATTTGGCGAAGAATCTCTTCCTGATACTTGGGAGTCGATATTTTTATATCGCTGGGGTCATCCTCTTTGTACCGCCAACTGATCAACTCAGGAGATTGAAAGAGGGCTGGAGCCTTTAAAGACCAAGTCAGAGGAACTTCGAGAATGACAACCTTCCCCATCAGGTGTAAGCTCTCTAGGAAGAAGTCCCAACCGCTTACTGGAGAGTTAAGGAGAAGTTTTTTCTCTTGCCAGATGGGGTGGGGCGTGATGTGAGAGAGGGTTGCGAGAGACTCATCGACGAGCTGAACGTGGCGAATCACCACGTAATCTTCCGCAATCGTCGTCAAAAGGGCGCAGAGATGTACGAGGGAGGGAGATAAGATGTTTGAGTTCTCCTCCTCTGCTCCCCCTCTTCTTTCGAGGATTTTTTCAAAGATAGAGTTGAGATCGAAGAGGAAGAGGGAACCGCTCTCCTTGTACCAGTTCGTCGAGCGTTTTCTCGCAGTCGGAGAGACCGCCTTACGTAAGAGTGAGAGGCGATAAAAAAAATTCAGCCAGCAGGGAGCCGGAATCTGAAAAATTTCCTCATCGGAGAAGGGGAGTACCCCCTCTTTTTCATAGTCGTGCAGAAGGGCTAAGCCAGACTCTTTATGAGGAGATTTTACGGAGGTTTCTTTTCCCAGAGCTAACCAGCAGGACTCGGTGGATCTCTTTTGGGATCTTTTTTGGGATCTCTTTTCAGCCACAAACTTTTATACGCTCCTAACCACATCTCGAAACTCTTGGTCTCTTGAAATTGGATCTTTCCTTGCAAAAGTCCTTTTCCGCCACCACCTCTTCCCCCACTCGACTTGATCAACTCCAGAAAGGGGGGGAGAAAAGCGGTGTCCTGAGAGAGGAGAACCCAGTGAAATTTGACAGCCTCGTGTTGGTCGTTATGACCCTCTTCTCGCTCTTCGTGACAGAGCCACAGAAGGGGAGGCAACGACTCCTCTCTCTCTTGTAAAAGAGGCAACTTTTTTGTTACTCTTTTAATATACTCTTTTGTTCCCTCTTGTGCGATGTACCATGGAGTTTCTTCTTTGATATTTTGCAGACTTTTTTCAATTTGAAACTCGACGATTTTTTCGTATAACTCTCCTCTGTGAAACTCAAGAGAGGAGATCTCTTTAACTTTTTTTCGTACCGTTTGGCACAGCTCGTCTTTAGGCGTACTTAAAATCGTTGAGAGTTCACGGAGTCTCTGGAAATCACTCTCAAACTGCTCAAAGGCGACCTCGCCCGTAGACCAGTACGTTCTAATTTGCCGTTTTTGCCGAGTACTGTACCACCCTTTGACGACGGACAACTCTCCCAGACTTTTTACGTGAGTTCCCCCGCACCCGACAACGTCGATCCCTTCGATCAACACAAGGCGAATATCACCCGTTACTTTTAGTTCGCGTCTTAGTCTATACTGGTCTAACTCCTCTTTTGAGACCCATCTCCCTTCAACGGCTCGATTCTCACAAATAAGCTCATTGGCACGGGCTTGGACTGCTAATCTCTTGGATTCTTCAAAAGAGTCTGTGTTCAAATCGATAGTAAAATACGGTTCTCCTAGAGAGACTGAGAGGGTTTCTAATCCGAAGAGTTCAAAGAGAACGGCCGAAATAAGGTGTTGAGCAGTATGAATTTGGCTATTGCGTCGTCGGAGATTCTCGTCAATGGTTACGCGGAGAGATTCACCCACAGAGAGTGCTTTACCACTCTCAATAGGAATTTCATGCCAGATAATCCCTCCCTCTTCAAAGACGTTGAGAAGGGGGATCTCGTTAAGAAATCCTTGATCGATGGATTGTCCTCCGCCACCTGGGTAAACGACGGTTTTCTCGAGAGAAATTTGGGCTCTCGAGTTCTTTTCATCAAGAAAGATCTCGGTAATTGGACTCTCTACCGAGTAGTACTCTCCGTGACTATCATAGTATTTTTTTTCTGTCAACTTTTTTTCTATCATTATAACTCTTCTTTCTCTATACTAGTATGGTTTACTTCCTCACCCGTGTCCATAGATTTTTTGAGTCATCTCTCTCTATTTTTCATTTGATAACCCTTTGAGAATGCGTGGATGGAGGGAGCCAAGAAGAGTCTACCCCAAGGAGAGTCTACCCTAAGAAGAGAAGTTTTTTAAAAATATTGGATTGCCTATTTAGATTGCCTACTGGAATTGTTCTGTGAATTATAGCTAAAAACCGTCAAGTGAGAGGTTGTGAAATTTCTCTCTCCCCTCCATCAGATTTGCATCAAATTTGAAAATCTTAAGAATTTGATTTTCGAACTCTTCTCGAGAGAGAAGCTGTAAGTTCGTATTTTAAGGAAGTTGAGAAAAAAAGATGGGATTTCTTTTTAGAATTAGTCGATAATCTTGAGAGAATGTATTTGAACTAGAGTAAATCTCTTACTTTTTGGGTTTGAGAGGGCTCTCAAACTTTCGATTTCGAGTTGGTTTTTATTTGAAATAGCGGCAGAACCCTCGTAACATTATATGCGAGAGAACTCTAACACAGAGTCTTTGTGAATTTTTTAGTAAGAAAGAACGGACTAGCATTGAAAAAGATATTTTCAAGGTACACTCTTTTATGAGTACTTTAAAAAAACGATTTCAGAAAAGATCGAGTTAGAAATAAAAAAGGGTTTTTTAGAGGTGCCCTTATTGAGAAATTATTAGAAGACTTTTTCTCATCTCTGTAGGTGATTATTGTATGAGTGACTATTTAGATTTAGGTAATGAAGAGCTTTTGGATGATTTTTTTCTGGAAGCTGACTCCCAACTTGAATTAATGGAACAAGGAATTCTTCAACTAGAAAAAGATCCGACCGATAAAGACGGAGTTGATGAAGTATTTCGAGCAGCTCACACCCTCAAGGGGAGTGCTGGTGTTGTTCAAATGACCGAAGTTGGACAGTTTACCCACGTTATGGAAAACGTCCTCGATGAGGTGCGTGACGGAAAGGTTACGCTTGATGGTAGCGTTATCGATATCCTTCTGACCTCTCTGGATATCATCAGTGATATGATTAGTGCACGCCGTGATGGGGGGGTCTATGACGGCGATACAACCGAGACCGTCAACGCACTTAACGCTTTTCTGGTACCACAGGCGGGGGCTGGGGCACCACCACCTCCTCCTGCGGCACAAGAAGTTGCACCTCCCCCCCCCGCTGCTCCCTCTGCCGTCTCCCCGCCAGAGGCGAATGTAGATGAGATATTGGGCTCTCTAGGAGAGTCCGAGAAACTCTATCTTCTCTCTTTTGATCTCGATAAAGAGAACCCGATGTTAGGAATCGCCTCGATTGAGGTCTTAACGACGGTGGGTGGTCAGGCGACGATTGCTGCGTCAAACCCCGAACTCTCGACATTAAAGGCGGGTGGCTCCTTCGATACGATATCGATGTTTGTCACAACCACACTCACCTCGGAGGCTCTTCAACGTCTCTCGTCTATTACTGATGTAACGACGAATGTTAATGTTCGAGAGATAACGTCTGCGGCTTCGGTTGCGGCGGTCCCCTCTTCCCCTTCATCGCAACCTCAATCCCAATCTCAAGGACAAGCAGAGTCGGGAGAGAGTCTCTCCGCCGAAGAGATCGAGGATATGCATAAATTATTGCATGAAGGGCAGCATCTTTTTTCTATCTCTCTTGCATTTGACCCAGAAAATCCAATGCGAGGAATTGCTTCGATTGAGGTCTTAACAACGCTCAAACAACACCTCGATTTGATGCATACCGTCCCCGATTTTACCTCTCTCAAAACAGGAGGGGATTTTGAGAGCGTCACTCTCCACGTCGCATCACTCTTATCCGCCGATAAATTGAAGGAAATTGCTACGATTTCTGGCGTAACAAAAGACGTTCAAGTGTCGGAGATTGCAAGAGCAGGGGCGACCTCAGGAGGAGCGCCCAGTGCTCCTGCTCCAGCGAGTCAGCCCGCCGTTGAGCCGATGCAGAACCGAGATGCGGTTCTCAACCATATTGGTTCTCTTAACATAGGAAAGGCAAAGAGTACCCCTCCTCCCGCTGCTCCTGCGGCTCCTGTGGCGGCTACGCCTGCAGGTAATCCAGCAGGTAATCCAACAGGTGGCGAGGCGAAAAAAGAGCCAGCTAAGGCGAAGAAAGCGAGCGAGAAGAAAGAAAACTCCGTTCTACGAGTTGATAGTGCTCGCATCGATACACTAATGAATCTTGTTAGTGAGGGAGTGATCAACAAGGCCTCTCTCAATCAGTACGGCGTAGAGCAACAGAAGTCGACGTTTGAGCTACAACAGAGATTCTCCAATGAGTTGGAAGTTTTACAGAATCGAATTCTAGGAGTACGAAAAGAGTTTAAGAGCAACCAGAACGAGATCGAGGGAGATTTGTACGAGGGAAGAGACTCTTTCGAATTTATCTCTCATGAGATTGAGGGAACTTTTGAACGGTTACTAAATGACTTTAACGCCATTCAGGGAAAATACGAACTCTTCAAACATGTGAGTTCGAGTATTAGTCGAAATATGGGAGAACTTCACGAAGCGGTTTTGCGGATTCGGATGGTTCCCATCGAGCAACTCTTCTCACGTTTCCCCCGTATGGTACGCGACCTCTCCAAAAAATTAGGCAAGAATGTAGAACTCGTCTTAGAGGGTGGAGAGACGGAGCTTGATAAGGCGATTGTAGAGGAGTTGGTCGATCCTCTCATGCACTGTATTCGAAATTCAATGGATCACGGGATTGAATCCCCTGAAGTTCGTGAGAGTAAAGGAAAAGAGGAGAAGGGAACTCTTACTCTGCGTGCTGCGAACGAGGGAAATGCGATCGCTATCTACATCGAAGATGATGGGGCGGGAATTAATCGAGAGAGAGTTTTAGGCAAAGCGATTAGTTCGGGGATTGTCTCCTCTGCGGCCAACCTTAGCGATGCTGAGGTTCACCAATTGATTCTTAAGCCAGGTTTTTCTACCGCTGAAAAGATTACCGATGTCTCTGGAAGGGGAGTCGGACTCGACGTTGTTAAGTCCCATATAGATCAGTTAAAAGGATCGATTCGTATTCTCTCTGAAGAGGATATCGGAAGTAGTTTTGTGATTAAACTTCCTCTGACCTTGGCTATTATTAGCGGTCTACTGGTCCGTGTGGAAGAGAGCAAGTTTGTCATTCCTATTACCTCGGTGATAGAGAGTGTCAGACGTGAGGAGACGGAGTCTGTCGATATTGAGGGTGGAGATTCGATTCGCCTGAGAGATGAGATTATTCGCCTCGTGAATATGGGGGAAATCCTCGGATTTAGTGGAGAACAGAGAGAGGGAAGTTTTATTACGATTGTCAAAAATGGTGATGGAAATAAACTAGGATTAATCGTCGATGAACTACTGGGGGGAGAGGATATTGTTATCAAACCACTTGATATCATCTACTCCGACGCCAATGGAATCGCTGGTGCTACGATTCTCGGTGACGGTTCGGTTTCATTGATTGTTGATATTAATCAGATGTTTGAAATGGTTCTCCATGAAGAGGATGAGGGAGTGAGTCAACGTGGAGCAAGTTAATTCTATTAAAGAAAATTTTAGTTCGATCATTCAGTCCAAAGATGCTAACCATGCGAGTGGGGAGATTGTTCGTCTTGTGACCTTTCTCGTCAACGATAGGCGCTACGCCGTTCGAGTTGATTTTGTTAAAGAGATAGCCAAAATCGATCAGATTACCCGCCTCCCCAATGCGTATAATTTTGTTAAGGGAGTCTATAACTTGCGAGGAGAGATCGTTCCCATTATCGACATGAAGCACATGTTTGGGTGTGGAAGTACTCGTCATGACGGCTTTTTCAATGTTGTTATTTTACAAATAGAGAAACACACCGTCGGGGTTATTGTCGAAAAAATGTTGGGTGTTGAGAATCACCCGCAGAGTTCAATCTCTCCTATGCATAGTCTAATGGGAAAAATTGATGTGAGATTTGTTGAAGCAACTTTTCGACAAGGTGATCATATTTATTGGATTATTGATGCGGTTGAAATGTTTGTCACAGAGAAAAATATCGACTTCTACCAAGAGATAAGCCGGCGATACGACGAGGAAAAAAAACTCGAAAAAAAGAAGAATGAGATAGATCTATTAACGGGACGACAAAAAACTGAGACGGAGGTAAACTCATCTCGCTCTATGAGTTCTAAGCGAGGAGTCCAAGACGATGTTGATACGGCTATCTCTCTCCTTACTCCCTTCTTGCAAGAGGAGTACGGTCTTGAAATCAATCAAGTTAACACGGATTGGTTTCAAGATATTCTAAGCAATCAGCCCAATCTCTCTGAGATCTTAGAGCAGCTTCGCAGGGGAGATCTCTTTGTTGTTAAAAATTTGGCTAAAAAATTCTTTTCTCGCTGCTATGAAGAGATTTTGGACGATGATTTAGTCGAGGACTTGCAGAAAGAGTTGAAGAGTTTCTCCTCTCTGCATAATTTACGAATTCTCGATATCGGTTGCGGTAACGGAGCTGTTACCTACTCTTTTGCTGCTATCTGTAAGGAGTTTATTCCAGTTGGGCATATGGCGGTCTTCGCCTGCGACAAAGAACTTGCTAAGATAAACGAGACCTCCTCCTTGGATCTATCGAAACAAGAAGTTCCCTATTTTTTGAAAAAATACGTCACGGAAAATAAGGGAAAGAAAGAGATCTCTCAAGATTTGGTCGATCAGATAAACTTTGAATACCACAATATTCTCAACGAGAGTTTTTACGAAAAATTACACCTCGTTGTGATGAGAGATCTTCTCTCGTGTCTGACAGAGGACGAACAAGAGAAGTTGATGGTGAAACTTGAAAAGATCACCGAACCGAAGTGTTTTCTTCTCTTGGGAGACCACGAAATCTTACCAAAGAACTCTTTTTGGGAGAAAATTACTGGGACCTCTCTCTCTATGTATAAAAAAATACGTTAGAATCGTCTCTCAAAAACCTCTCTACCTATGAAGTTTCAACTCTAGGTAGAGAGCGTCTCGAAAAAATATCACAAAGTCTCGTCTCTGAAAGACTCACTTCGTGCCATCGGAAATCTTGGTGAAACTCCGTTTTCTCTCCTTTTCTCTCCTTGACTTGCCAAAAAATCTCTTTGTTGTTTTCTGAAATCGATTTTTTAGAGGTAGTTTAAAGTTATTTTACCACCACCTTTTTCATTTCTTAGATGTTGAAATTATACTCTTAAAAAAATAGAATGACGAGAAGTCTGTTCTCAACTTCCTTAGGAATACAGATATTTATACATAGAGCTGCCCAAAAATATAAATTGATTTATGAATGCAATCAAAAAAGATGGTGATTTAGTATGAAAGAGTTTAAGTTAGCGTCTTTTTTTAGTGGTTGCGGAGGCTTAGACCTAGGCTTAAAAGGTGGTTTCACCTACGCCGATAAAAAATATCCCTCTACGGGGTTATCTACGGTTTTTGCCAATGACATCAATAAAAAAGCGTGCAAATCTTATCAGGCTAATTTTAATCACAAAATTATTAATGACTCAATCGAGAACGTAGCACTTAATCGAATCGAAGCGGATGTTGTCGTGGGAGGATTCCCCTGTCAACCCTTCTCCTATTCGGGGAAGAGGTTAGGTGAAAATGACCCTCGTGGCAAGCTCTATTTATCCATGCTCGAAGCGGTTAAGACGATCAATCCCAAAGTATTTTTGATGGAAAACGTAAAGGGGATCTTAGACATTGATAATGGAGAGACAATCTCTAAAATTATCAATGAATTTTCCAGCCTCGGCTACAATGTTAACTATCAATTATATCAAGCCTATGAATATGGAATCCCTCAGAGTCGAAGTAGGGTCTTTATCGTTGGTTTAAATAGAGATGATTTTAATGACGATTTTTTTGCACACCCCCAGTCGACCGACAGGAGATTGTCTACTTATGACGTACTTCATAGTTTAGACGGGTCAAAAGAGGGTGACTTGCCCAACCATTACTGGTCAAAAGCCAAAAAGAACAATGGGCAAGGAAATAAGGCTATCAATAGAGATAGTTTCTCGCCAACGATCAGGGCTGAACATCACGGCAACATTGAGTTTCATTATAACAATGAAAGAAGGCTCTCTGCGCGGGAAGTGGCTAGGTTACAATCTTTTCCCGATGATTTCATTTTTTATGATTCAACCTCCGACGCATACAGACAGATTGGGAACGCCGTTCCCCCCGTTTTAGGGTGGTATCTCGGGAATGATATCGCCAAATACTTGTCGATGTAATTTTTTGCTATGGTTCTTGCAGAAAAAAAGGTCTCCGTAGAAACATTTGAAAAGCTCTTAGAAAAGACCGTTGTCATTGGGTCTAAAGCCATACGTGTTTATGGAAAGAATATACCTTCGGGTATTGAGTTTGAAAAAAATGTTTTAAGTTGGATGTGCGAAGCTGCTCTTGGAACAATCTTTGAAGGTCATGTTCGAATGACGGATGAGAGGGCGTTTCCTGATATCCTTGTAAGAGAAATCTTCGGCGTTGAGGTAAAACTAACAAAAGGGGATAAGTGGTATACGATAGGAAATAGTATTTTAGAAACCAATAGAACCGATTCTGTGGAGCATATTTATCTATTGTTCGGAAAGTTAGGAGGGATTCCTGAAATACGCTATAAGTCATATGCGCAATGTGTGTCTGGTGTCGGGGTTACACACTCTCCAAGATACAAGATCAACATGGAACTCAACGACGACTCTTTTTTTGACTCGCTGAACATCGATTATAATCTCTTTAGAAATAGAACCGATAAGATAACCTTGGTCAAGGATTTCTACAAGAAAAAATTGAAAGAGGGTGAATCGTTGTGGTGGATCGATTTAGATAATACAAACGATATGATCATGCGAAATTATAAAGATTTACCGAAAGATGACCAAGAAAATCTTCTCCTCGAATTATTTATCGAGTCTCCCGAAGTGTTCGATTCTAAGTACTCTCTCGCAACATCTATATTAGTTAACAGAGGCATCATATGTCCCAACGTAAGAGATTTGTTCTCAGCGGGAGGAACGCGCCAGATAGAAGGTTATGAGAACGTGCCTGCGGTTATTGGTCGTCTGTATGATGTAAGAAAAAAGTTTCGAGAATCCATCGGTGACGATTTTTCTAATTGGCTATCCCGTATTAAGCCTAAATCAAGAGAGTTAATCAAAGAGATCGTAGAAAAGAAATAATTATGACAGGAGTGCTTTCTTTCCAATGGGGATCTAAGGCTCTTTCTGCTCAACGATAAAAAACCGTTCTTAGAAAGATATATTTCCAAAAGTATTAT
>CAZATZ010000034.1:3797-10952 GCA_964488175.1 uncultured Spirochaetales bacterium | reverse complement strand
AATAGAACAACAGAGATAAAGTATGTTTTTGGGTATGATTAAGAAGAATAGAACTATAAAGCATGAAAGAAAATATGGTGGAATCTATCAAATATCTTCGTCAATTTTCGTTAAAATTAGGATTTTTTTTACCCCTTCTTTTCTTTTGTAGGTAAAGAAATAATTTAACAATTTAATGACATAAATAGACCTTCCCTCTACCTTAAATTCTTTTTGGAAGAGATATTTAAAATCATGCGTACAATTTAAATCAAATTTTGCAACCGCCGTGTAGTAATCGGAGCCATTCTCCTTTAAAAGTTCCTCGTGTTGTTCTTTTACTTTCTCGTCAAATTCAATACGGTGATTTGAGTTGATAGGCATTAAAGAAGGCTCAGTTTTCGCAATTCAGATTTTGTTGCGGGTCTCATTTCCACAAAATAGTGTTTGGGAATCGCTTCATACCGTTTATATTTCTTCCAAGTTTTATCGTGAAACATTCTTTTCAACTTACTGTCACTAAAATTTTTTAAATCATCGATTGCCTTCTCCACAACCGTTTTTTCTTCATCATTCAACGGCGATATTGTTTGGGGAGAGTCTGATACCCGATAAATATTTTTTGTTCTAAAAAATCTGTGACTCTCTACCACCTCGATAAGAGTTTCATTAATAAGGTAATTTAAATCTTGGTTAAAAGATGTTTGGTCATACGGACCAAATAGATTTTTTACGTAATGATAATTGGTAAGAAAATTTCGGTTCTCGTTGAAGTTTATAATATCTGATTTAAGAAGAATCTTAGAGAGTCGTATTTTTGTCAATGCTACTTTCTTGCTCAAAGCGTAGAGAATCATAGCCTTAGACTTTTTATTATCTACGATGTAAGGCGTAGTCTCTAATGGAGTATTCATTTTTTTCTCCTGCCATGGAATAAATCTACTTCGCACTATTTCTTACTGTAACAAAATGTAAAATCCTGTCCAAGAACAGGGTATACATTTTTTATTTAAAGATAAGGCATTTTAACACTGTTTTCGTCAAAAAGCTAGTATTTCATTGTATTAAAAAAGAATCTCTTGGATTTGCAAATGGATTTTGCAAAATGGAGCAGAGGAGGTTGGACGAGAGAAAAGATCGAATTAGAACGGGAAAATATTTTTAGAGGTGTGCTATCGTTGCTAACTCATCAATTTTCAATTACACTAACTCTCGGTTTCACCTCTTCTGATAAAAAGTTGGGGGTACCTCTAAAAAGTCGATTTCAGAAAAGATCGAGTTAGAAATGCAAAAGGGTTTTTTAGAGGTATCCTTGAGATAGTTCTCACTCATTCGCTGAATCCCTCTAAAAATTCGGTTTTTAGAGAAGAGCGAGTAAGAGATGAAAAAGAGTTTTTTAGAGGTACCAAAGGAAATTTTTATGAAAAAAATAGCTCTTCTCGCTCTTCTATTCAACGCTCTTCTCTTTATGGTTTTTCCGCAAGAGCAGACTTCACAAGATAAAAAGTTGCAAGATAAAACTTCGCAAGATGAAAATGTGCAAGAGCAGACCTCTGAAAAGAAGAATTCGGAGATCTCCCAAAAGGCCGTCGTCTTAAATTTAGAGGGTAATGTCGGCTCTTCGATGCTCCGTTTTATCACAAAAAGTATCAAAGAGTTTAAAGACACCCCCCCCGATTACCTTATCTTTAATATGAACACCTTTGGAGGCAGGGTCGATTCCGCCCTCAAAATCGCCTCGCTTATCGGTAGTTTAGACGAGATTGAGACGATCAGCTACGTCGGATCTGAGGGGGGATTGGGAGTCAGTTGGTCGGCTGGTGCGATCATCGCCTTCTCTACAAATCGTATCTACATGGCTCCTGGTACGTCGATGGGAGCCGCTCAACCCGTCAGCCTCACCGCCTCGGGAGAGACCCTCCCCACGGGAGAGAAGACGGTGAGTGCGGTTCGCTCTCAGACGATCTCCTTCGCCGAGAAAAACGGATACCCCGTCGCCATCGCCGAGGCGATGGTCGATAAAGACATCGAACTCTACGAAGTGAAAAGGGGCGAACGCTTCTCACTAGAGCAAGAGTCGACGTTGACCCTCTGGGAGAGAGACGGGATAGAGTACGAACGGATCTCTCTCTTTCTCGAGTCGGGCAAACTCCTCACCCTCACCGCTCAGCAGATGCTCAAGTACGGGGTCGCTTCGGGAATCGAACCCTCAGAAGAGACACTTCTCAAAACTCTCAACGCTCAAAAATGGGAGACCAAGTCGTGGGACTCCTCCGAGAGTCGCACGGAGATTTTTAACAACCCCATCCTCTTGACCATTCTCATCTTTATCGCTATCGTCGCCCTGCTCATCGAGATACTCACACCGGGACTCGGTATCGGGGGAGCCGTCTCGCTCGTCACCTTCGGACTCTACTTCTACGGAAGCCATCTCAACGGCACTCTCAGCGTCTTAGAGATCATCCTCTTTATCGCCGCTGTCATCGCCTTCTTACTCGAAGTCTACGTCATCCCTGGGTTTGGAGTTGCGGGCATTGTCGGATTTATTCTCCTCTCCCTCTCTCTGGTAGGGGCTAGGCTAGGTGCGCCCTTTGGCGATGGAACCGGCGGTGGAATCGGAGGAAGTATGCTACCAACGATCATCTCTGTTCTTATCGCAGAACTCGGCTCACTCCTCTTTTTAGCCCTTCTCATGTTCTTTCTACCCAGCAACAAACTATTCGCGCACCTCGTTCAAAACAACGTTTTAAAGACCCCCTCAGACCCCGTTCAGAAGGTAAGAGTGGGCGATAAAGGTGTCGTTATTTCGACGTTAAAACCCCAAGGCAAGGTTCGACTTGAAAATAATGAGATCTACGACGCCGTGGGTGAGTCTGGTCTACTCGGTGAAGGGGTTCCTATCGTCGTAGTAGATTTTGGCAATTTCAACCGAGTGGTGGTGAAACCATCTTCGCCAAGTGATGACAAGAGTAGTGAATGACAAGCCAAGTGAATGACAAGCGATTAAAAAGAGTAGTGGTGACGGGGGAGTTGTTACCTAGGGGTACCCCTAAGACTCTCCCTCTTCTAGCCGGTTTTTTGATATCTCACAGTACTTTTCTTCGAGTTCAACCCCGATATAGAAACGATCTCCCGCCTCTTTGACACCGACCCCCGTGGTTCCAGCGCCGTTAAAAGGGTCGAGGATGATATCTCCAGCGTTCGTCGAACTCAGCACCACCCTTTTTAAGAGGGCGAGAGGTTTCTGAGTTGGGTGTTTTCCCGAGACTTTCTCACTCTTTTTTGACGTAGGAATCGACCAGACAGAGCGCATCTGAGTCTCTGGTTTTTTCAGCTTGTCCTCGGGGTAATCTCCCCCCTTCATCGCCTCATAGTTAAAGGTATGCTTCGCCGTCTTCTCTTTTTTCGCCCAGAGAAGAGTCTCGTGAGAGGCGGTAAAAAATCGACAGCTGAGATTGGGGGCTCCGTTGGGCTTAAACCAGACGATATCGTTTAAAAGATGAAACCGGTGTTTTTGTAGTAGGTAACCGCACTGGTAGATACTGTGATACGTCCCGCTAATCCAGATCGTACCCTCTGGTTTGAGTACCCTGCGACAAGCCCCTATCCAAGTATCGTGAAAGAGCAAGTCGTTCTCTAACCCACCGCTCTTATCCCACTCTCCCTTATTGACGGGTACCATTCGACCGTTGTGGCAGGTAAACCCGTTGTTAGAGAGGAGGTAGGGGGGATCCGCAAAGATCATATCGATCGAATTTTCAGGGAGGTTTGCCAGAAGTTCTAAACAATCTTCTCGGTAGAGAATGGTCTCTTCACTCTGATCCCCCCTATAAAAATAGGCGTTTTCTCTCGCAAAAGAGGGCGGAAGAGAGTCTATCACCCTATCAAAATCGGTCTTTGACACTTCTCTGTCATCTCCCTTGGGCGACTCTTTTTACGCTCCACGAAACTCTATTTTCACTCTCTTGGTTTACTGATTAAGAGGTACTCCCCTTGGGTGGTGGGGGAGAGTGGTGATATTTTGGAGGGTTGTGGTTAAATATTATCGTTGGTGGACGGGTATGGGAAGGTATATTGATTTATATTTATTGTTTTTTAAGAGTATATGCCGAGTTTAAAAGAATAGAACTTAAGAAGATTGAAATAAATTATATTTTAGCGTAATATTTCATTCTTAAAAAAAGTAGGAATTTAAAAAGAGGAAACTGAAGGAGTGTGAGTTAAGAACGATGCTATTTGGTAGTGGAAAAAAAGAAGCAAGCGAAAAATCTATCGAAGCTCAGATTAAAGGGGGAATAGATTATTTTACCACCTTTGGAGGAGCTGTTACCCCTATTCCTGGGAAGGTTTATACCTTCTCTATGGGTCAAGGAATGACCGGAAATGGAGGGTTTACCCTCTTTCCTGATATCTTCTCTCTTATCTCGGAGTTTGGGCTCGAAAAGAGCTCTGTTTTCCTTCGGGGAAACGCTAGTGAGGTCGTAGATAAATCCGCCTATTCTACGCCTCTCTTAGCGAGTGCTCACTTTAGGGTTCAAGAGATCCTTTCGGTCCCCACCATCGAAAAAAATTTTATAAAAATAATAGAAAAAGCGCCTAAACACGAAAGATTCACCCTCTTTCTCGACGTCATCGTAAAAGGGGTAAAGATAGACTCTTTAGCTCTGAAATTTCTTGAGCTATGTTATCCTGCCGAGAGTCGTGATCGTCTCGATTATAAAAAAGCCTTAGTCCGAGTGGTCTCCCCCCAGTTGACAACGAAACTACTGGAAGAGTATAAAGCTTCCCTGACCAGAGAGAGTACAAAAGCGCTCAATTTTGCCGAAATTATTCGATTTAGCTCCAATGAAGTAGTCGTGAAAAACCTCTGGCAGGAGTTTAAAACATTACCCACTCACACAATGAATAGAGAGATGCTTAACATGCTAGGGGAGACCGAAGTTAAATCGATCTTCCCAGAGGTGAGAGCCTTTCGCTTGGAGAAAAAAATATGATACGAGTAGGACTTCTCGCCGCCATGGAGGAGGAACTTCTCTATCTAAAAAATGTCCTCGCAGAGAGGGGAATTATCTCTACCCCCTGCGACTCTGACTCTCTTGAGCGCTACGAGGTGGAGGGGATCGAACTCTTTGTCTCACGCTGTGGTATCGGAAAAGTCAATGCGGCCTGCTCGGCGTACAACGTTCTCCACTATCAGAACTCTCAAACGTCAGAGAACGTCCCCCTCTCTCTTCTTCTCAATACGGGGGTCGCAGGAGGAACGAGTCTAGTTAGTCGGGTCGGCGATGTTGTTATCGCTGAGACTCTCTACTATCACGACGTCGATGCAACACCGTTCGGGTATGAGTACGGACAGATCCCCCAAGAGCCTCTCTACTTTCCCTGTTCGGAGAAAAAAGAGTGGTTACTAGATGTCGCTAAAGAGGTGTTGAAACCTTCGCAAAATCAAGCCCTCTTAGGAGGGGTCGCCACCGGTGATCAATTTTGCCACCAAGAGGAACATATTGCGACTATCGAGAAGATATTTCCCCAGACCGCAGCCATCGAGATGGAGGGGGCGGCGATCGCTCAAGTCGCTCACCACGCGGAGGTAGAGTTTCTCTCAATCCGCGCTATCTCCGACTTTCCTCACCGAGAAGAGAATGCGATGACCTACGAAAAATTTGTCGATTTAGCGAGTGAAAACTCGGCGAAGATCGTCCTGCATTTTTTAAAAGAGTTGGGTAAGAGAGAGTCCAGCTGAGAGCGAGAGACTCTATCATCTCAATGATTTACTAATATCCGATTTGCCAATCTCTAGAAACCTCAATTTTAGAAAAGAGCGAGGGAGATATGAAAAAGAGTTTTTTAGGGGTGTCTCGATGAGATTGAAATCGATAGAACGAATTATCGATACCAATCAAGCGGTGGCTGAGATAGGCTACGCCTTCTCTGAGATCATCGCTATCTACCCCATTACCCCCTCCTCTGAGATGGGAGAGTGGTGTGAAAAGTGGGAGAGAGAGGGGAGAGAGAATCTCCACGGTTCCTCGACGCAGGTCAAGGTTCTCCACTCGGAGATGGGGGCGGCTGGAGTCCTTCACGGTGCCTCACTGAGCGGAAATTCTGCGACGACCTTCACCGCCTCTCAGGGACTCCTACTGATGATTCCCGCTCTCTACCGCATCGTAGGAGAGCAACTTCCCGCCGTGATTCACGTCGCCTCTCGCGCCTTGGCGACCCATTCGCTCTCCATCCACGGCGATCACTCCGATGTGATGAGTGTGAGGGCGACTGGGGTGGCGATGCTAAGCTCTGCCTCCGTCCAAGAGAGTTACGATCTCGCGATCATCTCCCATCTCTGTACTCTCAAAACCTCTTATCCTCTCCTCCATTTTTTCGACGGTTTCCGCACCTCCCACGAGATTCAAAAGATAGAGATGATCCCTTTTGAGGGACTTCAGCAGATCTGGCAGGAGTTAAAAGAGGTGAGAGAGGGGGAGTCTTCTCGGAGGCAGAGGGGAGCAGAGCCACACGCGTTGAGCGGCTCTCAACCTCCTGAGATATTTTTTCAAAGCAGAGAGGCTTCAAATCGGTTGAACGGTGAAATTCCCTCCGTTGTCACTCAGTTAATGGAGCAGTTTGCTCGGTGGACGGGGCGTCGCTATCAGACGATGAGTTACGAGGGAGATCCCGAGGCGGAGTTTGTCTGCGTGGTGATGGGGAGCGCTGTCTCGGCGGTGAGACGAGCCGAACGCTACCTCAACGAGAGTTCAGAGAGCCGCTCAAAATATGGTCTGATTCAGATACGTCTCTACCGCCCTTTTGATAGAGAGACGTTTCTCAAAATTCTCCCCGAGAGTGTCCGACGAATCGCTGTCTTAGATCGCTGTAAAGAGCCGGGTTCTTCGGGAGAGCCACTCTTTCTCGATGTGCTGAGTTCTCTTCGTCAATCCAATAATCAAGCCAGTACTCAAGATAAACGTCGCGCAGAGGTAGAGGTCTTAGGGGGCAGATACGGACTAGGGGGAAAGGAATTTCTTCCCGAGGATGGTATCGCCGTCTTTGTCAATCTTAGTGCAAATCGTTTTAAGACCCCCTTTACCGTCGGTATTGACGACGATGTAACACACCTCTCGCTAGAGCGTTGTGCGGTAAAATCACCGGAAAAACTGCATCGAGATCGATCGCCGAGAA
>CAZATZ010000034.1:0-3697 GCA_964488175.1 uncultured Spirochaetales bacterium | reverse complement strand
ATCGTCGCTCAAGGGAGACTCGATCTTGCAAAAGGAGATCGTCGTCTGGGGAGTCGGTTCTGACGGGTGTATCAGTGCGGTGCGTGAATCGATTGGATTTTTAGGCTCTCGTCTAGGGCAGTACGTTCAAGGCTCCTTTCTCTACGATTCGAAAAAAGCCGCAGGCGTCACCCGCTCCTTCTTGCGACTGAGTGACGCTGCGATCGATAAGTCGTGGTCTATTCAGAGCGCTGATTTTCTGCTCTGTGCCTCGACTCACTACCTAAAAGAGTTCGACCTCTTCTCCTCGATGAAGGAGGGTGGCGTTCTTCTGATCAATGCTGAGAGCGGAACAGAGAGCGATGTAAAGAAATTTGTCGCCTCTCTCACCGGTACACAGAGGGAGACGATTCAGCGGTTAAACCTCTCACTCTACCTCCTCGACGCGTTTGAAATAGCCCATACCCTCCGAATGAAACGACGGGTGGGTGCTATCCTTCTGCCAGCCCTTCTGAGACTCATCTTTGTGAGAGAGGGGAGAGATGAGAGCGAGATCGAAGAGATTCAACAGGAGTTAGAGGATAGATTTGAGCGGACGTACCAACTCAAAGGGCAGGTCTGGCAGAGACGAAATAGAGAGGCAGTCTCTCTGGGATTTCAGAGGATAAAAGAGATCCCCGTAGAAGAATTCTTTTCTGAAACCCCTCTTCACAACTCTACCGACAACTCTCCTCGCAACTCCGCTCATGTTTTGCCCTCCAACTTTGAACGAGGACAAGATCCCTTTCTCCAACGGGTAGAGGAGCCGATGCGTCGATTTGAGGGGGATCGTATTCCCGTCTCCGCTCTCCCCGTCGATGGCAGAATGTCGCTAGGGTCAACGGCGAGGGAGAAACGACGGATCGCCAACTACGTCAGCTCTTGGAGTCCCGATAGCTGTGTTCAGTGCAATAAGTGTGTGATGGCGTGTCCCCATGCGGTCATTCGCAGTAAGCAGATAGATCCCAACGAGATGCAAGACTCCCCCGAGGGTTTTAAGAGTCTCAAATCGACGACGAAAAACGGCAGAGATCTCCGCTACCGTCTCCAGATCTCGATCGAAGACTGCACCGGTTGTGGCGTCTGTATCGACGTCTGTCCCGTCACTCCCAAAGCTCTTACGTTTAAACCGTTTCAAGAGGAGAAGAGTCGCGGAGCGATTAAACACTTCGAGTACTTTGAGCAGTTTCCCTACGAAGAGCGAGAAGGAACCTCTCTCGATACCCTGCGAGGAAGCCAATTTCTTCAACCGCTCTTTGAGTACAGCTCCGCTTGCGCTGGGTGTGGAGAGACCCCTTATCTCAAATTGGTCACCCAACTCTTTGGAGAGAGAGCGGTCATCGCCAACGCCACGGGTTGCTCCTCTATCTTCTCAGGCTCTTTTCCTTCAACCCCGTACACGACGAGTCGTCGCTCGAGTGAGACCTTAAAACTAGGCCCTGTGTGGAGTAACTCTCTCTTTGAGAATAACGCCGAATACGCCCTCGGAATTCGTCTCTCCGTCGAAAAAAACCGAGAAGATCTGAGGAGGTATTTAGAGGAGTGGATGAAAAAGAATCCAGATCCTAAAAACTCAGGTTTCGATATCAAGATGGCTATCCAGCACACGCTTGATCTCTGGTACGTCAGAGAACCCGATGAGATAGAGGAGGGGATACAAGCCCAAATAGCTCTCTCTCTCCTCCTCGAAGAAGAGAGAAGAGATCCTCTCCTCGAGAAAATCGAATCACTCAAGCACTACCTCTCCCCCAAGAGTGTCTGGGCGATTGGGGGTGACGGCTGGGCGTACGATATCGATTTCTCCGGTCTGAACCACGTCCTCAACGGTGACGACGATCTAAATATCTTGGTTCTCGATACGCAAGGGTACGCCAATACCGGTGGGCAGAGTTCCAAGGCGACGCCGATGGGCGCTCAAGGGAAATTTAGCACGCGAGGCAAGGGGCAAAAGGGGCAGGACTTAGGGGAGATGTTTCTCTCTCAAGAGCGAGCCTACATCGCCTCCGTCTCTCTAGGAGGCAATTTTAAACAGACGCTGACCGCCTTTCTCGAAGCAGAAAAGTTCGACGGCCCCTCTCTTATCTTGGCGTATAGTCCCTGCATCGCCCACGGCATCGAGATGATGGAGTCTAATCGGCAGATGAAACGGGCGGTCGATAGTGGTTTTTGGCCACTTTATCGCTATAATCCTCAGAGACCGAAAACCTCTCGATTCTCACTCGACTCTCCCCCTCCCGATTGGGGAGAACTCGATCAGTTTTATGAGAGTGAGCGAAGATTTCACTCACTCTTTGAGCTTGATTCTGAGATGGCGAACGAGTTAAAAGAGAAGAATAAAGAGGAATTGAAGAGGCGAAGACGTCTCTTAGAGAGCTGGCAGGGTCTCTAAAACAAAGAGTTTTTTAGAGGTGTCATAGGTATTTTAGAGGAACCCACGAGAAGGAGAGTAAAGAGTGGCTGTAAAAAAAATCATCAATCCCTACGTTTCCGTTCCCGAGTATAACTGTTTTGGTTGTGCGCCAGAAAATCCGATTGGGTTAGCGATGGAGTTCTTTCTCGATGAGGAGAGAGATCTTATCTTCTCCCACTGGACGATGAGATCTGAGCATCAAGGGTATAACGGGATCTTGCACGGAGGAGTTCAGTCGACCCTGATGGATGAGGCGGCGAGTTGGTACGTCTTTGCCGTCTTGGGGACTTCGGGTGTGACGAAGAATCTGCGAGTCAGCTTTTATGAACCAGTCGATGCCCGTGAGGAGCCACTCCTGATTACGGCGACGATCGAGACCAAAAAAAAGCGAGTCGTCACGATTCGCACGACGATCGCACTCAACAAGTCTCAAGAGACGATTTTGAGCGAGGGATGGTACGACTTCGGTCTCTTCCCCGAAAAGATGGCACGAGAAAAATTTGGCTATCCTGGTATCGAAAATTTTTTTGAGAAGTAAGGAGCTTTTGAGAGAGATTTTTTGTCCAATCAAGGAACTAAAAACGGAGTTTAGCCAATATTTACCACGGTGCTAAATGAGTGTTTATACCAAGCTATCATAAATCTTGGAATTGGCAAAAAAGATCGAGTTAGAAATGAAAAAGAGTTTTTTAGAGGTGTCCCGTATACAATCGATGAAAAATCGGGTACATTCTTTCCTATCATGGCGATTTATGTAGTACAAGTTCGGGCGGGTGATGAGGGTAAAGCTCTTAAGTTATTAGAGAGCGAATTTATCTTTCCTGGAAAGTTTTTTCTTCTCGAAAAAGAGGTTGAAGAGAGACGCCAAGGAAGAAGTACCGTTCTCCGTAAACTCTTTTTTCCTGGGTATCTCTTCTACGAATCCGATGAACGAATCGATCCCCTCTTTATGCGTTCTATCTTTCGAAATGATCTTATCTTCGGGTTCCTCCGCGATGAGGCACAGAACCCACTCTCACTCAACTCCCAAGATCAAGAGCTGATCTCAAATCGAATCCGTCAGTACGGGGAGAATTTCCTCGCCCGATTTGACGTCTCCTTTGAAGAGGGGGGCAGAGCCCATATTATCAACGGGCCATTTTTCGGGTTTGACGGCTCTGTGGTGAAAGTAGACCGCAGAAAGAAGCGGTTGGCACTCCAACTCGATAGCTGTGAACACCTCAACCTTCTCTGGGTCGGATACCACTCCGTCTCTCAATCTTAAAGAAT
>CAZATZ010000033.1:0-11124 GCA_964488175.1 uncultured Spirochaetales bacterium | reverse complement strand
AGCCCATTCGGAATCGGGTCCTCCAAAGATAACCTGAGTCATAAAACCTTTTTTTGGTAGGAAAAAATCACTTCCCTTTAAGGTAGAGAGATGGGAGAGTCTCTTACTAAGAGAGGTTCTCTCCTCTTTTAAATCACGCTTTCGTTTTTTGGTAATTTTGCGTTTTGGGTTACTGTTGTACCAATCAACGAGAAAGATAGCACTAAAAATACGTGAACAATCTCCCTGTATGCGAAGGTGGGTATCTCTCCAATTTGAAAACTGTTTTCCTCCGTCGATATACTCTTGTGCGAGGTTCATTCCCCCTGTATACGCTATATTTTCATCGATAACAACGATTTTTCGATGATTTCTATTGTTTAAAAAGAGGCGTGAAATAGGATTTTTCAAGTCTAAAAAGAAACGGTATTGAATCCCATTCTCTCTTAACTCTTTGCGGTATCGAAATGAGATACGACCAAAAGATCCTAGACCGTCAAAGAGCAGAGATATTTGGACGTTCTCTTTTGATTTACGAATTAAAACATCTTTTATTTTTTCACCCAAAGTATCAGAACTCCAGATAAAATACTCCATTTGAATACTCTTTTTAGCTCTTTCTAAGTCGTTTAACATCTGGTTGTAAAGAGATTCTCCATCAAAATAGAGGTTAACCTCTTTTGAGTAAAAGACGGGAGTGCGACAGAGATTTTCAATGGAAAACATTAATTTTTTTGTGAGAGGGTGTTTGAAATTTAAGAGTTTTTCGTGCTGTGTTAGAAACTTTTCATCTCTATCTAAGGTCTCAGAGAGCATCTCGGAGAAGGCGTCTTCTGGTAACTGGGAGAGTATTTGATGGGGTTTGCGATCATATCCGAGTAAAATATAAAGGAGAAAACCAACAATAGGAAAGAACCATATAATTAAAAGCCAAGAGAGAACCGATTCCGTAGAGTGATTTTTTTTGAGAAGGCGAAGCCCAGTAATGATAAAGAGGATAATGTTGACAAAATAGAGGAAGAAACCTAAATCAACGAGAGAAGGATTCACTAGGAGTCTAGATAAGTTATGTAGTGTCAAAGTCGTCTTCTCTTAAGAGGTTCTCTAGAAAGGACACCTTCTAAAAGACCCTTTTTCAGTTCTGGCTCGATATTTTCTGAAATCGACTTTTTAGAGGAATCCTAAACTCATTTTTTGCTAAGAATATAAGAAAAAATTAAACAGATGGCACTTTTATTCTTTCGTAAAATCTCTAAAAGAGAGACTACTAATGATAATAGCTACGATCTCTTCGGGGGAATAAAAAGAGGTATTAATAGAAAGATGAACAAAATCGTGGTTTAAAATATCAATGTCGTAGAGTTTTTTATACCTTGCGAGGTCGTTCATATCGCGCAAATGAGTAATTTTTTTGATCTCTTCTAACTCTTTTCCCTCTCGTTGAGAGATGCGACGGGCTCTGACATCAAAATCGGCGTAAAGATAGATTTTTAGATCCGCCTCGGGTAGCATCCAGATAGCGAGCCGAGAGCTAAGAACCGAGGCTGAAGATCGTGCCAGCTCAACTTGACGACTATCTATCTGTTGATCGTAGCTCTTATCTTTTTCAGCCTTAGCACAGAGATCCGCAAAAGAAAGATTTAACTCTTTTGCTAAGTTTCGGAAGGTAAAGTTCACAAATTTTAAGTGTAATTTTTTAGATAAAAGAGTTCCAACCGTTGTGTTTCCACACCCACTCTGTCCGGAAATAGCGATATGCAGAGGTAAAATATCTGGTTTCTTCTGGTTCAATTCTCTCTCTTTCTCCTCTAGGTTAATTTTTGGTGATTCTAAAATCATTGAACATTTCTTAGTTGCTCTCGAATCTGCTCGATAAGTAGTTTCATCTCGACGATCTCTTTTGCGACGAGGGGAGATCGACTCTTGGCACTGATTGTATTACACTCCCTCCCCATTTCTTGGCAGAGGAAATCAAATTTTTTCGCAATAATAGACTCTTCTTCCTCTAAAAAAGCTCGGGAAGTCTCAATAAAGGATCTCAATCGAACAACCTCTTCATTGATATCATGCTTAACGATCTGGATAGCGATTTCCTGCTCCACACGCTCTTTTTCTAACTCTAGTGTGTCAAAGCTACTCTCTTTTTTGAGTTTTTCCCAACGCTCGATGGTACGCTCTAAAAGAGATGTTCTTTCAAGGGATGTCTCACTCTCTACGGTAAAAAACCTCTGTTGAAGATCCTCTATCGAGGATTTTATACTGCGGGTTGTTATCTCTCCCTCTTTTCTATGCTCTTTATATAGACTTTCTAAAAGATTTTTGCAATGGGGAGAGAGGGAAGAAAACTCAAAAGGGGTGCTGTAAGGCTCGGTAACAAATAACTCTTTGAGAGAGATTAAGTGGGAAAAAGTCACACTCTCTTCTATTTTTAACTCTTTTTGTAATCCTTGCAATCTACTCAGAAGCTTTTTGATTCTCTCTATTTCTAAAGAGTCGAGAAGTTCCTCTTTTCCCTTGTTCCAATGCAGTGAAAACTCAATTCGACCACGGGAAATTTTTTCTTCAATCAAGCGACGAATCGGCTGTTCAAAAGATCCCGCCTCTGAAGGGAGATGAAGAGAGATGTCAAGAAAGCGGTTATTATAGCTTTTGACCTCTATTTCAATCTGCCACTCGTCAAGAGAGATAACCTTTTTGGCGTATCCTGTCATTCCTAACATTGAAAACACTCGACTTTATATTTTGGGGAACCTCTAAAAAAACCCTTTAGCACAGACTAAAAAGATGAAAAAGGTCGAAAATATTTCTATAAGATAGAGGGAGCCTCTTAAAAATATCTTTGTTATTTTCTGAAATCAACTTTTTAGAGAGGTACCTAATAAGACGTTATAAAAAGAGAGGAAAAGATCTTATCGTAGAGGAGAATTTCCTACGAAAAAACGTTGAAATGAATTTCCTACTCTTCTAAAAGTCGACAGAACGAGGGAGAAAATACAGAAATTTCCTTACGATGAAAAAAAATGGTACAAAAACCCACCTTTTTTCATCGCAGCCAACCAAGAGTGGCAAACCAAGAGATGTCAGCACACGACAAAATACGACAAAACACGATAAAATATGACGATTCAAGACATGAGAAATTAAGAAAAGTTAAGAGGATTCTTTTTCTCTCTGATAGAAAAGGATTTGAGAAGAAGAGAGTTGAAATGGATAAAAAGAGTAAACGGTGAATCTCGGCTGATCTTTGTTATTAGCAGGGGGAGGACTCGAACCTCCGACCTTCGGGTTATGAGCCCGATGAGCTTCCTACTGCTCTACCCTGCGTCGTACTTTCTGTGAGAGGTAGTCTAGAGGATTTGAAAAAGAATGTCAATCGAAAAGGTAAAGTTTGGCGGGTAAAGAGCGAAGAGAACTTTTTAAAAATCGATTTCAAAAAATAACGAAGAGATCTTTTAAAAAGAAAGAGAAGTCTTCGATCTGTTTGAAGGGGAGAAGAGTCTTTTTTTAAAAAAGAGGGCGGATTGTATAAATGAGGAGCGTGAATCCACTTAGAGTGCCTTTCAAGAGATCGGTTTTTTTGATGGTGTTAACATTTAGTTAACATTTTTGGTAAGAAAAAAGGGAGGCAATCTCTCCTTTATGGACAATTTAAACTCTATCCTGTATACTTTGATAGCTTTTTTCGAAAGAGTTTTATCGGAGAAAGAGAGCCACAACTTACACAGGGTAAAAAGGAGTTTCCGATGGGGAAAAAAGAAAAACGAAACGAAATAGAGAACTCTCGAGGAGCCTCTATGGAGAAGATTGTTGCGTTGTGTAAGAGGCGAGGATTTGTCTTTCCTTCTAGTGAGGTTTATGGTGGTTTGGCGGCAACGTGGGACTACGGGCCTCTTGGGGTTGAGTTAAAACGGAAGATACAAGAGGTCTGGTGGAGAAACATGACCTACGCTCACGAGAATATTGTTGGGCTTGATGCTGCGATTATGATGCACCCGAGAACGTGGGAGGCCTCTGGTCACGTTGAGAACTTCAGTGATCCGCTCGTCGATTGCAAGGGGTGTAAGACACGGTTTAGAGCCGACAAGCTCTCCGAAGAGGTCATTGAGAAAAAGAAGTGTCCCGATTGTGGAGGTGAGCTAACCGCCCCCCGTGATTTTAATCTGATGTTTAGCACCCATCTGGGAGCTGTGAGTGATTCTGGCAGTCAAATCTTTCTGCGACCAGAGACGGCACAGGGGATTTTTGTTAATTTTAAGAACGTTGTTGACACCTCTCGTGTGACGATCCCCTTCGGGATCGCCCAAGTAGGAAAAGCGTTTCGCAACGAGATCACGACGAAGAATTTTATTTTCCGTACTTGTGAGTTTGAGCAGATGGAGATGCAGTTCTTTGTGAAACCTGGAAGTGAGGAAGAGTGGTTTTCCTACTGGAAAGAGGCTCGCTTTAAGTACTACACCGAGCTACTCGGGATTAATCCAGAGAATCTAAGGTACCATCCTCACGGACCAGATGAGTTGGCGCACTACGCCAAAGAGGCTATCGATATCGAGTACCACTATCCCCACGGGTGGGAGGAGCTAGAGGGGGTTCACTCTCGTACCGACTACGACCTCTCACGGCACAATGAATTTTCGGGAAAAGAGACGTTAATTTACCACGATCAGATCGAAAAAACAAAGTATGTTCCGTATGTGATTGAGACCTCTGCGGGGCTAACACGTAGCGTCTTGATCACCCTCTTGGACGCCTACGACGAGGAGAGCGTAACCAAAAACGATAAGGGAGAGACGGAGACACGGGTTGTTCTACGATTTCACCCCTCTATCGCACCTATTACCGTTGCTATTTTACCTCTGGTTAAAAAAGATGGGCTTGCGGAGTTGGCTCTCTCTCTGAAAAAAGAACTGAGCGGTGAGTTCAATACGTTTTTTGACAAACAGGGAGCGATTGGACGACGCTACCGACGAATGGACGAGATCGGAACCCCTTTCTGTGTGACGGTCGATTACGACACCCTTGAAAAGAAAACAGTAACCCTACGATTTCGTGACTCGATGAAACAGGAGACCCTTCCCATGGATAAAATAGCGGAGAGAATTCAACAGGCGACGAGGGAGTACCGACGTGTTTAGTAGTTATCTTAGTAATACGAGTTTCTGGATCTGTCTTTTTTCTGTGGTTTCTGCCCAGCTATTAAAAGTTATTACGAACCTCGTCGTCGAAAGAAAAGTTAACTGGGAGAAGGGGCTTGGAACGGGGGGAATGCCCTCTTCTCACGCCTCCATGGTAATGACGATCGTGACGCTTGTCTTCTTTTTAGAGGGACCAGACTCTCTCTTCTTTACGGCTGTTAGCGTCTTTGGTGCGATTGTTTTATGGGATGCGTGTGGTGTTCGCCAAGCGGCGGGAAAACACGCCGAGATCTTGAATGAGCTGATTAATGAGTTCCGTCACCTCTTTGAGCCAAAGGAGTTTTCTCAAGCGTTGAAAACAGCTCTTGGACACACGGGATTACAGGTTATCGCTGGGATGATCTACGGAACGCTTGTCGGTTATTTTGCGATTCGAATCTTTTACTAGAGTCCCGTGATTTGAGATCGGTAGAAAAGATTAGAGGTGATCTTCGCTCAGGTCAACCTTGACCGCACCCTCTCGCAAAACACGAACGGGGGAGCTGGTTCCGTCGATAAGCGTTGAGGGAATCTCACGACCTTCACACTTAGAATCATAGATGTAGAGAGAGATTTTTTTCTTGAAATACGTCTCCGCCTCTCGACACGATGTTATCGACTCTTCTCCGTGTGCGTTGGCACTCGTGGTGAAGAGAGTACACTCTCTAGATGAGAGATAACGCAGCAAGAGAGGGTCATCGGGAATTCGATACGCAACGGATCTATCTTGAGTCTGGTTGTTTAAAATAAGGCTCAAGGGACCGGGCCAGTACTCGGCGAGCTTACTCTCTACCCTCTCTCCCGTCTCTCTCTCTATCTGCTTTACGCTGTATGCATACTCGATAAAAGGGGCGTCGGAGGGTCTGTTTTTGAGTTTTCGTATCTTCGATAGACTCTGGGGAGCAACTCCGATGAGACCGTAGATGGTATCGCAGGGATAGAAGCAGACGTCTCCGCTGTCTAGGTGAAAAAAGAGTCTCTCTTCTGTCTCTGGATCACTCTTTTCTACGAACATAAAATTCCATAAATTTCACGTAAAAAAAGGCGAGAAAGAGGAAAAAAAGACTTGGAATAACGGCAAAATGGGGGGAGATAGACTCCATTACTACGGGTGCGATCACGTTTCCGACGTGAGAAGAGATGGTCAAACTTCTTGGATCTCCTGAAAAGTAGATAACCTTTGTGTTTTTGGGATAGTACCCCAATTTGGCGGCGTTGACCTTTTGGATGGACTGATTTGTCTGGAGTGTATCGATTTTTAAAACGAGATCTTGTACATCTTGCTGAAGTTGGGCGGTGTGGCTCTGAAGAGAGAGGAGTGATCCCTCTAGGTTTTGGTACTGTTTAAACCCTGTGGCACCCCAGATAAGCGAGATAAACCCATAGGAAAAGAGATAGACGGATAGGAGGCCAAAATACTTCATCTTTATCGATATTCGGCAAGAAGCTATCTTTTTTTAAAGCAAAAAAGTTGGAATTGAGAGAAAGTGAAATTTGTGTGAGGGGATAGGTATTGATTCCCATGAAACTTAGTTTGAAGGGGATCAACTGGGTGGTAGGAGGCGGTGTCGGAGGCAATCTTGCATAAAAATTCTGCATTTATCACACAAAAGAGAGAAAGTCTTTTAGAATGTGCATAACTCCTAAAAAATTGACGAACGAGAGAGTCTCTAGAGAATCAAGCCGCATCTAAATGCTGTTAGAGATAAAATGATTAGCGGTTATACCACATCGTGGGATATTTAGGGGTATTTCAAGGGAGATTTCGGAGGTGAAGATTTGCTTCAATCTATTCAAGACGCACTAGACTCTTTTGAGGTTACCGAGGGAGATGTGATTCGGGTTTTATCCGAGACGCGTCGATTTGGAGGTGATTTTGGGGAGCTCTTTTTTCAAGAGAACCGTTACGCCAGCCTAGAGTTGGAGGATCGAAAGGTCAAGAAGGCTCTCTCCTCCGTTGAGCGAGGGGTGGGAATCCGTGTGATTCACGGAGATCGAACAGGGTACTCTTTTACCGAAGATTTAAGCGTTCACTCGTTGTTGATTTGTGCGCAGGCGGCCTCTCGTATCGCTCTTCTTCAGGGGGGCGGAGAGCCATCTCAAGCACGCTCTCTAACGGGGCGATCCCTCCCTCAACACTACCCCCTTCCCGATGAAAATTTTTACCAAGAGATTTCAAAAAAGGTCTCCTACCTCAAAGATTTAGATGAACTTCTTCGAAGCTCAGACGACTCGGTCACGCACGTGACTCTACGACTGGCGGAGTCGCACTCTCATATTCTCGTCATCAATAGCGAAGGGGAGGCGGTGGCGGATAAACAGCCCCTGATCTCGCTCTCTTCACAGGCGACGCTTCAACGAGGCGAGAGGCGGGAGTCTGGAAACGCTAGCGACTCTTTCCGTATGGGAAAGGAGTTTTATACACCAGAACGGCGAAACGATCTCGCAAAAAGGGTGTTAGAGCAGGCCAATTTTCTCTTTGGCGCAGAACAGCCCAAGGGGGGAACATTTCCCGTCGTCTTTCAATCGGGAGGATCGGGAATTCTTCTTCATGAAGCGATTGGACACACCTTTGAAGCCGATTTTAACCGAAAGGGAGTCTCTGTCTTTTCGGAAAGATTGGGAGATAGTGTCGCCTCAGATCAGGTCTCGGTCGTCGACGACGGAACGTTGTGGCAAAATCGAGGATCGATAAATATCGATGACGAGGGGGTCGAGGCGCAGAAGACGTACTTGGTGAAAGAGGGCGTTTTAAACAGCTACTTACACGATAGAATCAGTGCCAAACACTACGGCGTGGAGCCAACGGGCAACGGTCGACGAGAGTCGTATCGGCACCCCCCTCTCCCCCGAATGCGGTCGACGTACATGGAGTCGGGGAGGTATGAGCCGAGTGAGATTATCGCCTCGGTAAACGAGGGGATCTACGTGAAAGATTTTACCAACGGACAGGTAAATATCGGAGCGGGAGATTTCACTTTTTACGTGAAAACGGGGTATCTTATCGAGGGGGGAGTTTTAACGAAACCGATCAAGGATATCAACGTCATTGGCAATGGCCCTAAGGCGTTGGCGGCTATCGAGATGGTTGGAAACGACCTAGCCGTTGATAATGGGACGTGGATGTGCGGAAAGAGCGGTCAGAGTGTCGTCGTAACGTGTGGGATGCCGACGGTAAAGGTCGGTGAACTGACCGTAGGAGGTCTCTCATGAGCAAACTTCTCGACCCCAAAAGTAGGGGCTACTCCTTCTTAAAAGAGAATAAGTTGGCGGAAAAAGAGGCGGTTGTCGAGTGGATAATGGCGAAAACGCTCGCCCTTGGAGCCTCGGAAGTGGCGATTTCGACTGCGTTTGGACACGACTTCTCCGCCACCTCACGAAATAGGGAGATCGATAACTTCACCCATTCGATTAGTAGCGATTTGGCGATATCTATCTACCTCGATGGTCGTTACAGTAGCCATTTTACCAACAACCTAAAAAAAGAGACTCTCGAGCCATTTTTACGACAAGCCGTTGAACAGACGAAAGAGTTAGAGAGAGATGAACATCGTAGACTCCCCGATCCTGAGACTTTTTATCGGGGGGGAGAGTTTGAAAAGGTAGATCAATTTGATCCCTCTTTTCCTGGGGGAGAACAGGAGGATATCTTTCGATTTCTCCTCGAACTGGAGAGCCAGCTCGATAATTTTGAGACGGAAAAACTGATTGAGAGTTCGGCGAGTTTCTCTCATGAGGCACTCTACTCAATCCTTGCGATGAGCAACGGATTTTTAGGGTACAAGGCGAGAACCCATTTTTCGACGAGTCTGACGACCACGGTAAGGGATAAGGGGGAGTCTCGCCCGAGTGGCTATGATTTTGAGCAGGGGTGCTTTCTCTCCCCCGTGACGGATCTCTTGAAGGATCAGACTTTTTCACTACCTAGAACGGCTCTTAAACGTAGCATGGACAAGTTGGGGCAGAAACCGTGCGCTACGGGATCTTACAGAGCCGTGGTTGAAAATCGTGTCGTCGGTAAACTTCTCTCGCCTCTCTTGGGGGCTATCTCTGGGCGTTCGTTATACGAAAAAAAATCTTTCCTTCTAAACAAGTTTGACGAAAAGATCTTCTCTGAGGCTTTTACCTTGATCGATGATCCGTGCGAGCCACGAAGTCTGGGAGCCAAGCTCTTCAACGGTGAGGGGCAGGAGATGGTCTTACGAGAAATTATTGGAAAAGGGGTTCTGCGAGAATCTTTAATCGATAGTTATTACGCAAGAAGACTAGGGGTAAAACAGACGGGGGCTCAACTGGGAAATCTCTCTCTTTCCCCAGGGGAAAACTCTTTAGAGGAACTTCTCCGCGAGATGGGAGAGGGCATTTTTATTCAAGGATTTAACGGGGGAAATCACAACCCTATCACGGGAGATTTCAGTTACGGGGTGGAGGGTTTTTTGATCGAGGGAGGGGAGCGTCGTAGCCCTATCTCGGAGATGAACCTAACGGGAAATTTGATAGATCTATGGTCACGCCTTCTCTTAGTTGGAAATGATGGTATGATGAATACGGCGAGACGATTTCCCTCTCTGCTCTTTGATTCTCTCTCTTTTAGTGGAGTATAAAGGGCGTCTCTTAAAGGGTGTACCTTGAAGAGAGAAAAGATATCTTTATGACGAAAAAATCCCTCCTTTTTCTACTCTTTCTACTCCCTCTCCTCTTCTCGGGGTGTCTCTCGCAGAGGAGACGTAATCAAGCGACGCAAGACTTCTTAACCTTGGGAAAGGAGTACTACGCAAAAGAGGAGTACCAGAAGGCTCTCTCGTATTATCAGGCGGCGTATCGATTCACTTCAAGCGAGCAAATTCAGTACAATATCGGAAGAACACTTCTCATCTCTCAACGTTACGATCAGTTTGAGCGCGTTCTCAGTCGGTTTCTCAGAGATTCTCCCGACAATATTCTTCTTCTCGAACTCAAGGGGTACGCTCGCTACCAAGAGAGTCTCTTTTTAAAGGAGGAGAGCAAGAAGGAGGAAGAGGTTCTCGCCGCGGAAGAGTTGGCGGAAAAAGAGCGAGTGGCGCAGCAGGAGGCGGAAGAGGCGGGAGAGGTTCCTCTAAACGAGGAGGAGTTGGCGCAGTTATCCCCCTCTGAGCGGAGACGAGAGGTACGAAAAGAGGAGAGACTCCGCAAGAAAAAAGAGAGAGAAGAGGCGAAAAAAGCAAAAGAGAAAGAGGTGGACGCAGAGAGCGGAGAGACGGGTTTAGAAGAGGGAGCAGAGAAGGGATCGGAAGAAGAAGAGGTTACAAAACCGGTTGAAAAGGGGAATAACCGAAGTCGGAAATTGTTGCGAGAGAGTGAAGAGAAGGCGAAAGAGAGCCAAGAAATTTTTGAGGCGATCTTGGAGCGAGATCCCTATCGTGAAACAACACTCTACAACTTAGGGACGATCTACTCCGATCAAGAGGAGAACGACAAGGCGGAAGAACTCTGGCAAAGGGCGCTCTCGGTAAACGGAACAAATCCCCTCGTGATAAATAAGTTACTTCTCCTGTATCAAGCACGAGAAGAGAAGGAAAAAATACACGCACTAGCCGCCAAAATTATGCCAAAGATGGCGAGCAGTAGTGCCTTGATGATACTCCCTTTTCTCATCGCTGCCCAAGAGTATAAGGTTGGACTTGATGTCGTGAAAGAGTTGTGGGAGAGTAACCCAGAACAGCGCAAAGACGGACTAACCAACTTCTACTACGGATCTCTTCTGGCGTTTAATGCGGGGAGTGGGGGGGGGCGAAATCAGTTTAGCCAAGCCGATCTCTACCTTCAAAGGGCGATCGATTTTGGCTTTGCTGATAAAGAGCTTATTCTCTCTTTTGTCTTTACCCCTCAGTTTTCGGGTGGCAACCGATACCGTACCTACTTTAGAAAGGCTGGTATTTTGGATGGAACGGAAAAACCGCCAACCAAATGAGGCTTTCAAGGGGATGTCCAATAG
>CAZATZ010000032.1:8309-11485 GCA_964488175.1 uncultured Spirochaetales bacterium | reverse complement strand
CAAGAGGAAGTCGGTGAGGTAAACGAGGAGGAGGAGTACCTAAAGAGTCTCTTCTCTCCCGAGAACGCCGATATTATTATCTCCAGATTAAAAAAATTCCCCCACTACCTTTCGATTGAAGTGCTACGGATCCTAACCCAAGGAAGCTACAATCCAGAGATACACCCTTTTTTAACTGAGGCTATTTTAGGAGACGCAACCCCCAGAGAAATTGCGAAATTTCTTAAGAAACAGCTCAACGTCACCGTTTTTATTCCTAAAATAAGCGACCCGCAGTATCATAGAAAGGGCTCTTGGAGCATTATTCTAAAGGTCTATCGCTCCTTTTTGGCTATTTGGCTTCCTTTAAGCGTTGTCCTCGTTTTTCTCGTTTTTACGACTATCTACTTCGTGGTACGACCTCTCAGTGCGGAAAAAAACTACAAAGACGGCTTAAAGCTAATCGAAGAGGATAGATACAGCGAGGGATGGGATAAGTTATTAGAAGCGATCCAAGGAAATCAACTTACTATCGGATTTTTACCGCCGTTGACTCTTCCCAGCTATATTAGTAAAAAATGGATCTCTAAATATACGGTGGCCTACGAGCGTAGACTCGCCTATGACTACGCCGCCGCCTCTTACCAGCAAATCCTGCTCCACTTCCCCAAAGAGGGAGAGGTCTACGCAAATTATGCCAATATTCTCATCAACAAGCTAAATCGTTACGATGAAGCCGAAGAGCTACTGACGAGAGGTCTAAGAGAGAGTAAAAAAAATGCGGGTGAGCTCTATTTTGAATTGGGAGAGCTCTACAGAAATCTAATCGCTAAAGATGAGAGCTACTGGGAGAGTAGTAGACAGAGTTACGTTCGCTCTCTGAACGCAAGTGGGGCAACCGATCCTAGACCGATGCTACGTCTTCTCGACTTTATGCTCGACAAGGATCTAGATCAGGAGGCGGAGGCTCTGATCTACGCCCCCGCCTTTCAGGACGCCCTCGCCCTCTCTAACTCCTCATTGAATAAACCTATCTATCGTTTTTTAGAGAAAATCTATCAGGAAAACGACTTGACGACTCTAGATCAACACATCAAACAACTAAGACCTGTCCTCCAAGCCGATGCCGATTTCTCATACATAGAGGCTCTCTTTCAAGATAAAATTGGTCTAACAGACAAATCAGAGAAATTTCTGAAACTTCAATTTTTCTTACGCGAATTGGACAGAAGAGGCTCAAACGACCTCGCTCTCTCCGAGATAGACGCCTACAACTTGCGCGGACGCCAACTCTTTTCCCTTTTAGACCAAATAACCCTCCAAGAAAGTTGGTTAAATCCCGAAATTCTGACGACCGATCTCGAGAGAAGTCGAATGGGTATGAACCAGATTTATCGAGGAATTCAGGACTTTGAACTCCTCTCTTCTCAACAAGATACCGAATTTTCAAAGGAATTTGGAAAGCTTTTCTACACCATTGGTGAGTTCTTTTATCAAAAACCCCCTCAACCGATGCAATTAGCCAATGACTACTTCTTGAAAGCGAGGGAGTTAGGATTGGAAGAGAATATCCTCTCTTACAAGATCGGAACGAGTGCCTATTATATCGGAAATTACTCGATGGCGATAACAGAGCTATACAAGCTTAATACGACTCCGGGATTTGCTCAGAACGAGACCGTTCTCTACGCCTTAGCCAACGCCTTTTACCAAAATAAACGGTACAACCTAGCGCCCCAATACTATCAAAAATTCCTTGCAGAGCTAGACGCGACGAGAAACGCCTTAGGGGTGACTGTTCCCAACACCTCCGTTGCGTTTAGAGCTCTCAACCAGAAGTATATCTATGGATTTAACAACCTCGGGTTAACCTACACGCAAGACTATCTGAGAACCAACTCATTCGAGAGCCGTCAAAAAGGGTTGGGGGCTTTGACCAAGGCTGCGGAGTACGCCGACCTGCAAAAGAGAGAGATTGGAAGTAGTAAAAACACTCTTCTAACCATTCGTCCTTTCTCCGAACAGTCACGTATCTTTGAACGCGAGACGACGCAACCAGTCAGAAATGTAGTACGCTCTCTTCAAGATGAAGACGATAACTTAGACGATGAATTCTACTCAACGATCCCGTTAGTTCCGCTCTTTAATTCAGCGAGCGATCAATAAAAGATTAAAAAGAGAGAGTTCCCAATTAAGAAGGTATACGCTTATGAAAGAAATGACACTATCGAGAACAAAACTCACCCCAAAAAAGATCCTCGTTTTCGTAGGGGTTCTCTCGCTTCAACTTCTCTGGATCCAAGAAATTTTAGCTCAGGAATTTAGCCAAAATCCCGCCGAAGCGGTCACCGATCCCAACGAGGCCATCTTCTTGGAGGATGTCCAGATGAAGATGAGCCAAGAGGAGTTTACCGCCCTCTCAAACCTTGTCTTTCAGGTACGAAGCAAAGATGAGGCGATCGCAAAACCTCTTCGGGTACGATTTGAGAAGAGCTTTTTAGAGAAAAAAGAGTACTGGGACAGTGAGACCGAGACGTTACTCTTCTCCGTCTTTGGTCTCTATGAAAACTACACAAACGAGGTCAAGATTATCCGCTCCTACGAGAATGGAAGACTCTATATCGATACGCTGAAAATTCAAACGGGAGATTACGTCGATGAGGAGAGTAGTAACGATGAGATTGAGATTGAGACGAAGGTCTACTCGGAACGACAGGGGTTGGGATTTAGCTACATTCTCTTAAAGACACTGAAAAATGGACCGCAAATTCTCGATGTCGACGGGGAGTTACGGTGGGCTGCGAGAGAGTTTGTTCAAAAGGAGTACAACTGGAATGTTGGCTCCGTCCTCTTCTACCAAAACTCTCTCTTTACCACACCCGATCAAGAGACAAACGGCGTACTTCTACGACTCCATTTTGATGGCTCCATTACCGAGTACCCTCTCCAAACTCCCGAAGAGATGATGGCAGCATCCCAAGAGCAACCAGCACAGGAGCAAGATATTGCTGCCAATACGGATGCGGCGACCGATACAAACGCAGCCGATACAAACGCCGACGTCAATGCTGGAGAAGATGTCCCCACAGAGAAGAGTCCGGATTCAATAGATATGTCACAGATGATGATCGCTTACGATATAGTCCAAGGCCCTCGGGGAATTTTACTCGAGCTAGCGGAGAATCCCCAAACAAAAC
>CAZATZ010000032.1:0-8209 GCA_964488175.1 uncultured Spirochaetales bacterium | reverse complement strand
GTCCAAGGCCCTCGGGGAATTTTACTCGAGCTAGCGGAGAATCCCCAAACAAAACCGGGGGGATTTCGTGCCAATAATCCAATGAAAATCGTCGAAGTAACGGAGGAGGGAACTATCCTTGATAGTTGGGATATTCCTAAAATCATTAGTGAATACATGGAGTCTCAAGGCGATGATCCCACCCTCTTTGTTCAGGAGGAGGGGGAGGGATTTATGACGATGAACTCCGTCGTCTACTACCCTCCCAACAACTCTCTGCTGATCTCCGATAGAGAGAACTACGTCATCAGCATCGGATACTACGACAAACGAATTCGATGGATAATGGGAGATACCACCAAGCTTTGGTACACCTTCGAGTCGCTGAAATCTCTCGCTCTGGAAATCGAAGGAAATCCTCCGATCGGTCAACACAGTTTAATCGTTGACTCTAACGACGATATCCTCCTCTTTAATAACGGAGAGTTCACGCTCTACGGCACAGGAAAATCGACTCCTGGGGAGAAGAGAACCAACACTCTTATCTCTCGGTACAAAATAGACTCCCGTGCGATGACGGCGAAAGAGATTCAGAGTCTCGATCTGGGGATTTTTTCTAGCCTTGCGGGGAGTGTCGACGAGAGAAATAACTACTTCCTTCTCGACTTCGCCTACGGTGATGAAACCGAGATAGGAAATCTCTTGATTGTCGACGCTCGCTCAGAGAGAGTCCTCTTTCAGACGACGATGACCAATACCAATCCAGCCGATATCTGGCACGCTGATATTATCGATTGGGACTCTCTTCTCTACGAGTAGAGAGTAAGGCGACGTTTCAATCACGGAGACCTCTAAAAACTCGATTTCAGAGAATAACAAAGATATTTTTTGAGAGGTGTCCATCCTCTTAATTTTGAAAGGGTCATTTTATGCGTCATATTATCGGAACCGCTGGGCACATTGATCACGGGAAGACAGCTCTCATCAAAGCGTTAAGCGGGGTCGAGACGACCCACCTTCCCGAAGAAAAAGAGCGGGGAATGACCATCGATCTCGGGTTCGCCTACTTTCTCTCCCCAACGGGTGAGCCGATCGGAATCATCGATGTTCCAGGTCATGAGCGATTTCTTAGAAATATGGTTGCGGGAACTTGGAGTCTTAGTGTGGTTCTCTTTGTTGTCGCCTCGGATGTCGGCTGGATGGAGATGTCGACTCAGCACCTCCAACTTTTAGACGCTCTGGGAATTGAAAATATTCTACTCGTTCTCAACAAGGTCGATAAGATCGACGAAGAGGGAAGAGAGTTGGCTATCCTCGAAGTTGAAGAGAGTGTTCAGGAGATTTTAGGTCGAGACCTCCCCCTCTTCTTCGTCTCTGCCACCACCGGAGAGGGGATCGAAGAGTTAAGGGAGGGGATTATCAAGAGCCTTGAGACGGCCTCTCCTTGCGTCTACGGCGAAGGCCCCCACCTCTACGTCGACCGCCACTTTAGTCTCACGGGAATCGGCAGTGTCGTTACGGGGAGTCTCCTAGGTGGCTCGTTAAACCAGAGGGACTCTCTGCACCTCTACCCCGGAGATATTCCCGTCAAAATAAAGGGGTTACAGTCGTACCACACGAAGACCGATGAGGCGTTGGAGGGGAGTCGGGTCGCCCTCAATCTACGATTATCTCAGAAAAAAGAGATTGAACGGGGGATGTGTTTGGCTCTTCCAGAGGCCTCCCTTGCGAGTTCCAACGATATCCTGATCTCTTTGAAAAAAACATTTCACCAGAGGGAGGAAAACTCACATAAAAACTCTTCCAACGAAGAGAAGGGGTCTCTCTTCAAAAACAACCAAGAGGTTGAGATAGCCTCGGGGGCTTTTCACCAACTGGGAACTCTCCACTTCCTCGAGAGTACGAAGACCTACCTACGCCTACGCCTCTCCTCTCCCGTCGCCTTTTTTCCAAACCAACTGGGACTCCTTCTCCAACCGGGAGAGAGTCGACTACTCGCCTCCTTCCATTTTATCAGCGTCTCTCCCCCCAGCCGAAAAGAGTGCCAACAGGTCGTTCACTTCTTAAAATCCCAGAGAGAGCCACTCGATCCCAAACAGTTAGCTCTCCTCAGAAGAGGGTACAAAGAGACCACAGAGGAGGGAGATTTTGGCGAAGAGACGATCTCTCTCGATGCCAATTGGATCATCACCAAAAAGAAATTTGAGGAGTTCTCTCAAGAGATTCTCAAATTTACGAAGGATCTTCTCGGCGGTTTTACCAAAGAGGAACTCCCCCAACAGCTCAAAGAACTTCCCAAAGGTCTACGAGAGAGCTTTTTAAACCTCCTTGTTGCAGAGAAAAAATTGATTCAAGAGGGGTTACTCTATCGGACATCAAATCCACAAAAACTGACCCCCACGGCGAAGAAGATCCTTGCGCTGGCTCAAGAGAGCGGAGAGAAGGGAATCGACTCTCGTAAAATAGATTTTGCAGGGGGTGCCAAAGAGTTTAAACAGCTCGTACGCTCTCACCACTTGATCCACCTAGAAGAGAACCTCTTTTACGACTCACAGACCTTTGAAAGCGTCGTCAAAAAAATCCTCGACCACTACAGCAAAGGAAGCCGTTTTACGATAGCGCAGGCCAAAGAGCTGACCGGTCTTTCAAGAAAGTACATCATTCCTATTCTTACCCAGATGCAGAATCGCAAACTACTCGATCGTGACGAGAGTGACAGAGTTGTCCTATAAATTTCAGCTCACTAAAAGGACGACACGATTTCATCCGACATCACGGTTATGATTTCGTCGGTTTCTCTATCGTATACGCAAAAATCGAATTTCCAAGAGCCATCAAGGCGGAGAGTGAGAAGAGCCACTGTATTCCCCATATCTGCCATATCCAACCACCAGCCAGAGCCACCGCAATGCTGATCACGTGATTGATAGTGATTCCCGATGCGATGGTCGATGTCGCCTCCTCTTTATCATTGGCGAGGGATTTGACGTAGAGGCTACTCGCCATGCTCGCTCGGCTGATAATCCGATCAAGAATAAAGTTGATACAGAGTACGATGAGTGCCACTCTCGGTGAGAACAGAAGCCCAGCAAATCCGTAAACGAGACAGACAAAAAAGAGAATCACGGTATCGTAAATCATAATATTTCTATAGCCAACTTTATCCATCAACTTACCCATCAGAGGAGTTATAAACGTACTGGAGAGGGCTGTGATAGCTAAAAGAGCCGCCATCTCTTCGACGGTAACTCCATAGATCAATACCAAGACATAGGGGCCAAAGGTGATGAAGACCTGTTTTCTTGCTCCATAAAACATCTCGAGAATGTAGTATTTTGTGTACTTTTTCTGAAAATGGATACGCATTCGCTGCACAGGTTTATGACTGCGAGGAATCGCTGAAATAAAGAAAATAGCGATAAGAATAAGCAACGTGACGGCGATAAAAGTTAGGTGAAAGAGGTCTAACTCCTCTACGCTACCCCCGAAAAATCTATTGCCAAAATTATTACCAAGATTATTACCAAGATAAAAAATTAAGATGGTAAAACAGAGACCGAGAAAAGTAGCGAGGCTCTCTAAGCTTCCGATCAAGCCCATCGCCTCTCCCCCCTTGCCATCTTTCGCTAAATGCACCGTGTAAGAACGCCTCACAGGCATCAAAAGGTGTTCACCAACACTCCAGATAACGAGGAAGATCACCGTGACAACAAGGTGAGAGCCGAAGAACAAGATCCCCAACACGCCGATACCGGCGGAGGCGAGGGCTGTGAATAAAATGCCTCTCTCAGACCGTTTGTACAGCAGAGCCAAAAGGAAGACGAGTAGCAACCCCGGTATCTCACGAAAGAATTCGACGACCCCTCGTCCAGCTTCATCCACAGAGAGAATGTTCGCCAAATAGTTGTTGAGAACGGCCCCAAAGATACCGAAGGCGAAGGCGAATAAAAACATACTCACCAGAAACGGTTTAATCTCTTTTCCTATAAAAACTTCTTCTATTTTCTCTTTCACAACGCTCCTTTTGCTTCCCTTAAATTTTAGAAAACCTCTCAAAGGTATCCTAAAAAACTCTTCTTTTCGAAATTTTAAAGCCGTGCGTCCAGACTCGGCTCTCTCTCCGCCCTCCCCTTCCCTCCTGCGATCTCGTGTCCAAAAACACTCTTTATGACGCACCGAGACGCTCTAACGTCTCTTTCAAAAAGTAGATCTTTTCATCGAGACTGATATCGGGGAGTAAGATCGTAATCTTGCACCTCTCTTCGGGAGCTAATTTAATCTGATCGGGGTGTTCTTGGATAAACTCTATCACTTTTTTCTGATTGACATCCTCAAGAGTTGCGTAGAGGATCTCAGCCTTGCCCTTCCTCTCCTTAACGCTAACAACCCCTAAATGGTTGCACAAAATCCTTAACTCCGCCATTACCGAGAGTCGCTGAATATCGCTAGGAGGAGGGCCGAAGCGGTCGTGTAGCTCTTCGTGCATGAGACGCAGTTGAGTACTTTCGAGAATCTGGCTAAATCGCTTGTAGATCTCCATCTTTTCGATGGTGTCAGAGATGTAACTATCGGGAATGTACGCCGAGTACTCTAACTCGAGGTAGACCTCCTGTTTCTCTCTTAGCCCCGCCCGTTTCCGTTTCTCGATGGCGTCATTTAACATCTGTAGATAGAGTTCAAAACCGACCGCAACTATCTCACCGGACTGCTCGGCACCGAGGAGATTCCCCCCCCCTCTTACCTCGAGATCTTGCATCGCAACTTTAAATCCAGATCCCAATTCGGTGTGATCGCTGATAACTCTCAACCGTTTCTGAGAGATCTCGCTTAACGCAGATCGATTGGGGTAGAAGAGGTAGGCGTACCCCTGTGCGCCAGAACGACCAACCCTCCCCCTCAGCTGGTATAGCTGCGCAATTCCGTATCTATCAGCTCGATCGATGATGATCGTATTGGCGTTCGAGATATCAATTCCGTTCTCAATAATCGTCGTCGCCAGAAGAAGGTGCGAGCCACCGTTAATAAATCGGTGCATCACCTCCTCTAACTCCTTACCGTCCATCGAACCGTGGGCTACCGAGATCGTAATCGTGGGAATCAACTCCTGTAAAAAGAATTTTATCTCCTCTAGACTCTCCACTCGGTTGTGGAGATAGAAGACCTGTCCCCCTCGATCCGTCTCACGTTGAATCGCATCTTTAATCACCTCTGGATTAAACTCCTGTACAAGCGTCTCAACGGGGAGGCGATTTTGAGGAGGGGTCTTGAGCATCGACATATCGCGCAAGTTGGTCAAAGACATGTGCAGCGTTCTCGGAATCGGAGTCGCCGAGAGGGTCAGACAGTCGATATTGCTCTTCAGCTCTCGTAATTTCTCTTTGTGTTTCACCCCAAATCGTTGCTCCTCATCGACGACGAGAAGACCTAGACGGGCAAACTTAATCTCTTTTGAAAAGAGACGATGAGTCCCGATCAGAATATCGATCGACCCCTCTTCCATCTCTTTTAAAATCACTCGTTGCTCTTTTGGTTGAACAAACCGTGAGATCATCCGTATCGAGACGGGAAAGCGCTGAAATCGTTTCTGGAAGGTGATGTAGTGCTGTTCACAGAGGATCGTCGTAGGACAGAGTAACGCGACCTGCTTCCCCCCCATCACCGCTTTAAAACAGGCTCGCATCGCCACTTCCGTCTTTCCAAATCCGACGTCCCCACAGAGAAGACGCTCCATCGGCAGAGGAGACTGCATATCCTCTTTGATCTCTTCGGTCGCCTGTATCTGATCAACGGTCTCGGTGTAGGGGAAAGAGGCCTCAAATTCCATCTGAAACTCGTCGTCTTTTGCGAACGCAAACCCCTGAGCCTCGGCGCGTTTGGCGTGAATCTCGATAAGCCAGTCGGCTAACTCCTCGACCGCCTTACTCGTCTTACTCTTTCGCTTCTGCCACCCACTTCCTCCGATGGTATCGAGCTTAACTCGACTCGTATCGCTCAACCCTCGGTGTGAGATGTAGCGTTGCACAAGATTCATCTGCTCAATTGGGAGAAAGACGGAGTCCTCTTTAGCGAAAAGGATCTGTATGTAGTCCTTCTCAAAGCCGCCGACCTTCATCCGTTTGATCCCTTTAAACTGCCCGATTCCGTGACTCATATGCACCACGTAATCACCCGGAGCTAGATCAACAAAAGAGTCAATAATCTCACTCTGACTCTTTTGCAGCGAAGAACTCGACTCTCGTTTGCGTCCAAAAAGTTCGTTTTCATGGACGAGAAAAAGTTTACTCTCGTGAAAATGGGTTCCCGCATTCAGAAAACTCAGAACGACCTCGATGGGACTCTCTTTGAGAAGGTAGCCGAGGCGCTCTTTCTGGGCCTCACTGTTGGTGATTAGATAACACTCATTGTCTTGGGCGAGAGATTTTATCTCATCTCTAAAAAGATTAACATTTCCACCATAACTGGGAATCGGCGTCCAATTTAAGACAAAGTCGGTTTGAGAGTCTCGCAACGAATGAAGAGAGATCTTCTGACCTTTAAACTCATCTTTAGCATTATCTGTAGACTCAGATGACGTAGGCGACAATCCGATGAGAGAACCGTCGAAAAAGGCCTCTTCCACCTTCGGAACGGCGAACCCCTTCGCCGACGCCTCGACACAGAGTCGTTCCACCTCTTTTAATCCGCTCTCGCTTAACGAATCAAGATGTCTATCATCGGTCAAGAAAAGAGCGTACTCATCCAAATAATCAAAGAGAGAGGCACCTTTGCTCTCCTGTTTTGAGGCTAAAATTCCATAGAAGAGGGGCAAGTTTTGAGAGATTTGGCTTAGATCAAACTCCTCAGACTCCCCTAAGAGAGCGGGGTACTCTTCAGCCAGAGATCGCAACTCACTCTCACTCAAAAGAGTCTCTTGACAGGGGGCGAGAGTATACCTCTCACACTCATCAAGAGAGGCTTGAGAACCCGGTTCAAAGAATCGGATTTTTTCAATAATATCGAACTCGAAAACGAGACGAAGTCCGCTCTTCTCTCCCATCGGGTAGATATCGAGAACCTCTCCCCTGAGGGCGAACTCCCCAGGGAGATTGACCCGAGCGGCTCGAATATACCCCATGTAGGTTAATTTCTCTGCGACAAGAGTCGTATCGAGTTCCTCACCCACACAGAAGGTGAAGAGATTCTGCCTAGTCCTCTCAAGAGAGGGAGTTTTACAGAGAGCTGCGAAGTAGGAGAGAACAAGAACGGGGGGCGGAGGATCGACCTCGTGTGCGAGACGAGCGAGTCCGAGAGCTCGAATTCCCGCACATTGGGGACTCGGTGCGATTCCGTGATAACTCAAGAGTCCCCACCAAGGGATGTGCAACGTCTCAGGAATCAGAGTGAGAAGATCGCTGGCAAACTGCTCGGCTTCGACCTCGGTGGGAAGGATGACGACCAACGTCTTCTGAGTAACTTGAACCAATTCACGCAGATAGAGAGGCAGAGAACCCCGTCCTGGACCAAAGAGGGAGAAACTTTTCCCCTGCTTAAATGCGTCGAGGGTCTGATAGAGAGAGGGGTCCTTGCGAAAACGGGGGGTGAGAAGAGGAATTAATTTATCTTTCATGAATTAGCATCTTATCCGAGGTGTAAAAATTATTCAACGATCTCGATATGTGGATAACTACTTTGATCTCTTACGGGTGCCTCTAACAAAATCGATGTCAGAAAATAACGAAGAGATTTTTTTAACAAGTCGAGGAACTGAAAACGGAGTTTAGCCGAGATTTATAACGGTGCGAAATGAGTATTTCAGTGACGCCAGAACAAGTCTTGGGATTGAGAGAAAAGATCGAGTTAGAAATGAAAAAGAGATTTTTTCGAGATGCCTCTTGATAAAGAGAGAGTAAGATAGTATCTTAACTAATCAGTACGTTCGTACGAAGTCCGTTAAAGAATCCTTTAATAAAAAGCTAATGACTACTCTAAGGAGAGACTCTCTAGAAAGTGTTAAGAGAGGCTTGAATACAGAGAGGGAAATCGGCGAAAGAGCTTTTTCGCTCTTCTTCTTTTACCCCTGCCGTCGTCAGTTTTTTGTCAAAAGATTCCGAGGGTATGGCACCTCTGAGAACTTAGTCTTATCTATAACGATAATTTTTTGAAAGAATGGAAAAAGAGAAATTTATAATTATCACGTGGCTATTCATATAAGTTGATGATTTTTATGAATGAGGGAGAGAATCCTTCACCT
>CAZATZ010000031.1:0-12228 GCA_964488175.1 uncultured Spirochaetales bacterium | reverse complement strand
AGAGAGAACCGAGGAAGAAGGTATGAAAGATTATACAAAATCGAACTTATCCAAAAAAAATAATTCCGCTCCGACCTCCCTTTTTTTAGCGATTGAAGAGGGTAACAAAGAGAGAGTCCAAGAATTATTGACCTCAGGTGTCTCTATACAGGAAAAAGGGGAGAATCCTTGGAGTCCTCTGCACAGCGCTTGCAAGTTGCAGGGAAGTCATGAGATGATAGAGCTGTTGCTCAAGTTCAACGCTGATATAAACGAAAAAACTGGTAATGGTTGGACCCCCCTCCATCTCGCCATTAATAACAAGATGTCAACGAAGAGTATCTTAACTCTTATTCAAAATGGTGCCGATGTAAATTGGCAGACAGACGATGGTTGGCTTCCTCTTCATCTCGCCGTCTATGGAAATTTACATCCGAGGGTGATCCAAGAACTATTAAAAAGAACGGAAAACGTGAATCTTCAAGACGGGGAGGGAGAGACCCCTCTTCATCTTGCTGTTGCAAATGAAACGGATCTTGAACTCGTAAGACTCCTACTTGACGCTGGTTCTAAGATGGATTTCCCTAATAAGATGGAACACTCTCCCCTCGATCTTCTCTTTAAAAATCAACAGAGTCCTCTTCTTCTAGAACTCTTCTTTGAACACTGCTCTCCCTCGATCGACCTCACGGATCTCTTGTATCAAGGTCTAAAAAACAAGTGCTCTTTTGAGATGGTTGAGTGGTTTCTCTCTCAAGGAGTCGATCTGCAGAGAACGTTTAAAAATGGGATAACCCTCTTGCATCTTTGTGCAAAAAAGGAGTTTCCCCACTCTGTTTTTTCCGCTCTTATCTCTAAAGGGGCAAAAGTAGATGTAAAGAGTAATTCGGATTGGACACCGCTTCATTTTTCTTGTGAAAAGAATCTTTCTCAGGAGGTTGTTAAACTTCTTCTTAAGGAGGGCTCTCAACCCGACGCTAAGACAAAACGGGGTCTCACCCCCCTTCATCACGCCATACGGTATGGTGCGGATTTTTCTTTAGTGGAACTTTTGCTCTCTTCGGGTATGAGTCTCGACCACGTCATCGAAGATCAGAAAAACTTGCTCCATTTTGCGATTTTGCATGAAGCCAGCTATGAAATCATTCGTCTGCTCATAGAAAAAGGTTGCGATGTCAATTCAGCTGACGCCTCTGGAAAATCTCCCCTTCACTACGCTGTTAAGAATCCAATTGCGGAGGAACTCGTTCACCTCATTCTTGATGGGGGAGGGGAGGTCAATGCAAAATGTCATTTTGGAGGAACTCCTCTACACTATTCTGTCAGTGATGGGGCAGAAATTGGAGTCATCCGAACCCTTTTAGAGAAAAAGGCGGAGATTAATAGCCAGACAAATAATGGAGGAACTCCCCTTCATTATGCGATTATTTTTGATGGAAGAGCAGAACTCGTCGAACTTCTTTTAAAGGGAGGTGCTGATCCGAAAAAGAGAGATCAAGACGGGTTGAGTCCCATCGACTTAGCGAAGGAAGATAGAGAACGAAAACATCTTCTCTCCTTTCTAGAGCGAGAGTAGGGTCTCTCTAAAAACTCGATTTCAGCGACGATGAATTGACGAAAAAGATTTCAAAATGGTTCTTAAAAAGAACCCCGATATTGTAAAGGTGGTTTTTAGTGCTTATTCCTTCCTCTTCAGATACAAGATTTTCTATCGTACAAGGGTGTCTACTACTTCTCACGATTATTGCGGTTGGGACTGTCTTACGTCTGATGGGATCGGTCTTTATCCCTTTAACGGTCGCGCTTCTTCTCTCCTTTTTAACCCTCCCCCTAGTCCTTTTTCTACACAAAAAGGCGAAGTTTCCCCAAACACTTGCGAGTTTTGTTGTCGTGTTGGTTCTTGGCTGTTTTTTCTACTATCTTCTCCAATTCGTGATTCTGTGCGCTCGTCTCTTGGCGGGAAATTTTGAGATATATCAAAATCAGCTAATTGCTATTTTTCAAGATATTACCACACGATACAATCTACCTGACAACTGGATACGTGATCTAAATTTGCCGATCGGTGAGAATCTTTTTAGCACGATCTCTTCACTTTCGGTCTCGATTCTCTCACAAACAGCCTCGATCGTCAATCAACTAATCTTGGTAATTCTTTTTGTGGGATTTATCCTTTTGGATGATCCTTTAAATTTTTTGAAGTTAAAAAAATCACTCAGCCCCCGTTCTGTTATACAAATACTACGCACGTCTAAAAATATTTCAAAACAGATTAACCGTTATCTTTTAACAAAGGTCTCGGTAAGTCTTTTGACGGGAGCTCTTTTCTATCTGGTACTTCTTGTCGCAAAGATGGATCTCGCCTATGTTTGGGGAGGTCTCGCTGTTATTTTGAACTTTATCCCGACGTTTGGATCAATTATTATCACGATTGGAATTACCATCGTTGCCCTTGTCCAGTTCTATCCCGACTTCACTGCGATTACAATCATCTTTATTTCGATGCTTCTGATTCAGGTCGTTATCGGAAATATTGTTGAGCCGATCTTACAGGGAGCGAGATTAAAGCTAAGTCCTGTTATTATCCTTATTTCACTGGTTATTTGGGGGTGGCTATGGGGCCCGATTGGGATGATACTCTCGGTTCCTTTGACGGAAACAATTAAAATCGTCTGCCGAAATATTCCCGCCTTAAACCCAGTCAGTACCCTGATCTCTCAAGTGAATCCCTCACCTTTTCGTTTCGTTCTCAAGTATATTAAAAAGTGACGAATGCCTAAGGGACACCTCTAAAAACCATTTTTCAGTTCTAACTCGAGTTGTCGCTCTCAAGGGGACTAGAGTTCTGTTGTGTTTTTTAATCGTTCAGAGAGTGTGTCAAAGTAGAGTAGACTCTCCTCTAATCCATTACTCTTATAGCTCCGTTTCCAGATAAGGGTGTATTTCTCTTTCACATCTTCAAGTTCGTCTAAAAACTCTTTGGCCTCTTTGGCGGGTATCTCTTCGATAAGAAAGTTTTCTGTCTGAAAGAAGTGGGAACTGAGACGGACAAAGAGATAAAAAAGTCGCAATCCGAAGAAGAGTTCACCTAGAAGCTCTTGTCCTAAGAAGGTAGAGGAAAAGATAAACGCTTCAGCCTTTGGATCAAGGAGCAGCGCGAGAATTCTTTCCCAGTCAAGTTTTGCCATAATAGGATAAAATTCGTGTAAGCTGGGAATAAATTGGTCGAGAAGAGGGGCGTAAAAGAGAGAAATAGGGGTATTGATTCCCTCGTCATGTATTAACCGTGCGATAGCAAAGTATTGTTTCAATTTCTCATTTCGACTCTTTTCGACAAGGTGAAACTGGATGGAGATAATAAAATGGGTAAGAGGCTCTAGTTCGATACTCTCACCCTTCCAAGCGTATTGACTGGTGGTATGAATTGGCAGAAGAGAGGCGACCAAGAGGTTAAGGTGGCTTTTTAGCCCCCAGTCGGTTAAAAGAACTCCCTCTGCTTCATGTTTTATACCAAAGGAAACGGCTTGATCGATTCGTTCTTTTGCCATTTGGGGACGACCAAGAATCGCATTTTGGGCGAGTGTATCCGCACTGGTGTAGAGTGTTTTTCCTTCCTGTAAAATAACTTGGCACCGTTGATCGTACTCATTTTTACTGATTAAATTTCCGCTTTTGTCTTGGCTGGCAACGATGATAATGCTCTCTTTGGGAATCTCCTTCAGAAGTTCTGGGCATGTAACAAAGAAATCATCAAAGAGCATCGCCCGTTTTTCGTATTTTTTAAGCAGTCGAATGATTTTGTTTAAAAATTGTAGAACAGCTTGCTCTCGCCCTGTTTCTTGAATGAGTTCGGCACTCTTACCCGTTCCGATCTCTTCAAAATGGGTCGCCCGCAGGTTGACTAAAGAGGAGGAGAAGAGGGGAAGAAGCTCTTCGTAAAGGGAGGTGAGAAAGGTCAGTGTCTCCGCATTGGTGATGTCAATGGCTGAACTTCTCTCTTGTTCTCCCTCTTCAGTGTCAAAAAATTCCGATTCATTTTCTGCTAATTTCTGATAGCGCTCTCTCCTGAAATAGTCGTGTAGCTCAGCCAATGGATTTAAAGAGAGGACAAGTTCAACCCCTAGCGATTCACAAAATTTATCGAGCTCTTGAATCTCTTCTGGTGAGATATACGGAGCATCGTAGAGGAGTTCTTGGTCGAAACCGAACTGCATGCCCAGTTGGATCTGATTAAACTTTTGATCGGCTAAAAATTCGACCTGTAACTTTCTACGAACAAAATTGGGGACTCGGTGGTGGCTGATATCCAAAAGAAAGCTTCTTATCGGAATCGCAGGGCTATCTTCGATTCGGAGGCAGTGTAACTCCTCTTTTTCATCGATCTGGGCGATCAACTGTTTTAGAGTTCGTAATCCATTTAATTTTCCAAATTTGCTAGATGATTCGATAAAGACAATAGAGGGTGCGATAATAAGGTTGTATTCCTCTTTTTCAAGCGTTCGATTGAGATTGAATTCCAGTTTGTTTTGGGGGACAAAGTTGAGGGAGAGGTGAGAAAGCCCCTCATGCCACGCCTTAGGAACGAGAAAAGATCCATTATTGAAAACCATTGATTTAGGGGCAGGGTTGAGTTGGTATCGATTCACGAAAAGGCTCCTCTTTAAAAATCGTCGAATTCTTTTCACCTTTTAATCAATTTTTGGGCAAACAACAAGGCTTTTTATTTGTTTCTATAAAAAAGAGTTTCTTAGAGGTACCCTTCAGAAAGTAGCGAAGATATCTTTTCGTCTTGAGGCTGAACGGAAAGGAGTCTTTCAATTCAACCGTAACAAATCTTAGGATTACCGAAAAGACTCGAATCAGAAATGAAAAGAGGGTTCAAGAGTTTTCTTTGATAACTCTTTCGACAAAGAGTTGAATTCTCTAAGATTAATAGCTATTTTAGTTTTTTCCCTTTTCGTTTACTAGAGTACATAAATTTGTGGAAATGGTAGAAGAAAAATATATCATGTTCTTGAGAATAGTAGCGATTTTTTGATTTTTATCTCTTTTAAAAATCAAAAATAGTCTAATTTTTTTATGAGAGAAAAAAGCTCTAAGTCCCTTAAACAAGCATTTGAAGCAAAAAATCTTTTTTCTTTCTTCGAAAAAGAGGTAATTCTCTTGAAATATCATGCTATGAATGTATACTGGGAATCGTTTACGATATGAAGAAAGTGCATAGTTCTTTACATTCATATTTTTGTTGATTGTTAATTTGGAATGAATTTTACAGGTTGAATTTTTTTTCTTTTTGCTCCGATTCACAGTGGTGAATCAGGTCGTTGTGCCTAAAGATAGAATTTTTCCTCTTGGATAAAAGACAAGTCGAAGTGTCGCTGATACGTAGCGATTGGGAGCTAGTTTTTCTACTGAGAGGGTATAGATTAAGGAGTTTCGATATGAAGAAATGTGTTGCCGTTATTCTCTCTTTGCTTTTTCTTTTTTTCTCTTGTGCTCAAGTTGAAGAGTTGCTTCTGCCTAAGGCGAGTGTGCAAGAGACCGTTGATTTAGATCTGACGCCCGTGGTAACGACTACCGAGGGTGCCTTTGGAGATCGAATGGTGATCTCTTGGCCTCGTGTTGAAGGGGCGAAATCCTATCGAGTCTATTATGACGTTGTTGAGAATGGAGCCTTTGACGATTTCGAAATTATTTTTGATACAAATGAAGATGTCATCTCGTATACCCACACGCTAGGCGTGGTACAGTACTTTCGCGTCTCTTCAGTCGATGAGACAGGAAAGGAGAGTGGACGTTCTCGACCTCTCGAGGGACGGGTTCTGTACACACCCTCTCTTGTTGCTGCTTATGGAGACGGTTTTGATCACATCAATCTCTACTGGAACAGCGGAGAAGAGCCTGAAGAGAATGTAGCGAGTTATATTCTCCAAAGGGAGAGCAACGGAGATTGGCAGACTCTCGTAGAGGGTGAAGCGTCAAAGGCTGGGTACTACCGCGACGATGAGGCTGTTGGAGGTGCTACCTATCGATATCGCCTTGGAATCGTTAACTTGAACGGCGAGGTCTCTCGCTACTTTTCGACGTCAACGAGTACCGTCGATCAAAACGGTCCAAATCCTGTGAGAGAGTTGTCTGTTACTCAAGGAACCCTTCTGGGTAAGGTTCGTCTTACTTGGAAACAGCCCGAACCCCTTGATGGATATGCAGATAGAAAATTTAACTATTTCCTTGTTAAAGGTTCCGAGCTCTTGAGCGAATTTTCTCCCACTGTGACAGATGGAGCGGGAACTGCCGATGAGGAACTTGAGTACGTTGACTCGATAGATACGAGTGATGGAAAGGGTTTTGAGAAGATATCTTACCTTGTTTTTGCACGCTTTGAAAACTCTATTAACAACGGGTTTCAGACGGCTGGCGAGGGGTGGCCTGTCGCTCCACCAAGAGCGTTTAGCTTACTTAGCTCTGATCTTAAAGCGAAACGTTTTGACTTTGGGTGGGAAGCCCCTGCGATAGAGAGTGAAGACTCTCATTACCAGCTCTGGGGAACGCCTGCAGGTGAGAAAGACCCGATATTAATGAAAGATGACATTTCTGATACGACTCTTAGTTACACGTTTGACTATGTCACGAATCCTGAATATGAGAACTATGCTGCGTGGAGTTTCTTTGCTGCCTATAAACCTAGCGGAACTGATGCGGATCGATCGGATTTGAGTAATGAAGTCTTTCTTGCCGTAGAAGAGGCGGGAGAGGGTATTCGAGCTCAGTTTAGTTCGTTGGATGTTAGTAAGGGACTTAAGGCGAGGGTCACCTTGGAGTGGAAGCTTACAAATGAAACGGGGGTTGTTAGCTACCGTGTTTTCCGTTCTGAGGCTCCGACTGTCAAGTTCGTTAAAGATAACTCTGTTGCGATGTTAAACGGTGGAGATCTTGATGGTAACGGAACGATAGAGGCGACTGAGATTACCGAAGTGACAAAATTGAGCTACACTGATAGCACGGCACGCGGAGGAAAAACGTATTACTACCACGTTCGAGCGTATGATGCTGCCGGTGGGCGTGTGGCCTCTTCTGGGTTTGACTCTCTAGGAAATCCTATCGCTGATAGCGATGTTTTCGGGTATGTATTAGTCTCTCCCCCTAATTTTACTGCGAGTGATTCAACCGCCATAGATCGGATTGATTTAGAGTGGGATGCGGCCTTGGGTGCGACTGAGTATAAGCTCTACCTAGGAACGAAGCTCTTAGAGACGATCGAGGGAACTCGTTTACAGACCTCATACGATGATTTAAGTGGCGAGGTACAAGAGTTCAGACTCGTTGCTGTCAATGCGTCAAAAGAAGTCTCAGGAGATGCGACGGCGTCGGGATCTGTTTTAACGGGGGCAGCGATTACCCCTAGTGCGACGGAGCACGAATACGGAAATATGATCGAGGTTCGTTGGAACCCAGCCGCCAAAGGGGTAACGGGATATGAGATTGTCCGCGAAGGAATTAGCGGTAAGACCTTCATCACGGTTGAAAATGCAGACTTGGCGACGGTTGCTGGCGAACTCGTTTATGAAAATTCCGTTGATGATGCGGGGTCACGCCCAGAAATTTATGACGACTACGAATATGTGATCTATCCAATCAATGGAGAGCTAAAGGCGGGGGTTTCCTCTCCAGCAGCGAAGGGTAGTCTCCTCAATCCTCCTGCGAGTTTAGAGGTGGCAGGGATCACGGGTCGATCGGTCAAGCTTAAATGGGATGCCCCTAAAAAAGCTCAAACCTATGCAGTCTACGCTAGGGCGGACGATAGAGATAATTTTACTAAAATCGTCTCTACTCTCTTAACAACAGAGTACACACACTACAATGTGCTTGATCAAGATTATGAGTACTATGTTATCTCTCAGAGGGGAAGAAAGAACGACAGCCTCCGAAATACTTCAAAGGACAGTAAGCTTATCGTAGAGCCGTTTAGATATGCTACCCATCCTCGATTTGCTGCGAGTGATGGTCAACGATTTTTTCACGGCTATGACGACGTGGCGGGAGCTGCTGGACCGAGCACTGGGATACTGAGGTCAAAGTATTCGGGGTATCACCATTATATTGTGAAAGCTCAGTGGGATAGTCATATAATTCAGGAAAATCCCTATGGAAAGATTTCTGGATACGAAATTTATCGCATGGATAAGAATGTCGACAATGAGTGGAGATTGATCGGTGATTATGAGCAAAACGTACCGGCGTATTACCCACATTATGCGAAGATCACTGGGGGACACGTTCTTGAGTACTATCGCCACCTCTTTTTACTCGTTCCTTATGTCACTCTTAAGTCTGGTTTTAAGGCTCGCATCGGAGTCGATGTGGATCCCTATACGGGCAAGATCACTCCTCTACCGACTGATAAGAATGGAATCGTCAATTACGCCGCTCCAGGCATCGACTCGTCTCTGACCATAGAGGAGATTCGAGAGAGTTCTTCGGCGATTGATTCGGGGTATCGAGAAATTTCTATGGCTGAGACAATTCTTCTCTACAATATGACTTTCCGTGCTTCGATGAGTACAACGGAGAATTTTTGGGAGAACAATTTCGCTGCTGTTGCTGTAGGGTATGGTGAATGTACGTTGACATGTGCTGTTCGTAAACCCTCGATTCTTACTTTTAATGAGGGGGGCGGGAGTCTGTTGGTCAAGAGCTGGGAGACGATCACTGGTACAGAGGATCAGAAGGATTGGATATTTAAGGGCTACGGTAAGAGTTTTGTTAAGTTCACTGGCTGGACGTATCTCTGGGATGGTACCTTTGATTCGGATACCGATGCTACGAAAGCAATGACCGCGGGAGATTACGTGACTGGGGATGCGGAGGGTTCTCATATGTTCATGAGTTCTGAAGGGTTCTTAGAGGGAAATAGCCAAGATTGGATAACGTGGAGAGATAAAGATGTAACTTACGAAGCACGGGTAACAACGGATTTGGATGTCGACAGGGCTTTTAACTGGCGAGAGGGACAGATTACGATAACTCGTGAATTTGTAGATCCAAAAGAGACATATACCTGGAAAGGCTACAATAGAGCAGATGGATCGTTTGCGCCTGGTTATAAAACCGGAAGTACTCCTTGGGTCTATTATATCACTGGAGAAGCCGAACTACGGAGGGAGTTGGGGCTAATCCCCTAATTCTCTTTGAGGTAGCTCCTCTAGCCCGATCGTATCGATTCGGTTGGCGGGGGGAGATACTTAAGGGCACCTCTGGTAGAAATTTTTTGAGTGTGGAGCTATTGGATATTTTAAAAATTTCCTTGGCTGATAGAACGTTGATTGTATCTTGTTGAGAAAGAAGATTTGAGGAGTTTTGTTATGAGACGATTTTGTTTCCTTTCCTTTGTGGTGGCTCTCTTTTCGTTGTTCTCCTGCCAACCCAATTTTAAGATAGATTTAGCAGTGGGCGATTTTGGGATTTTAGACACGTTAGTGGTTCCACCAGAACCAGAATTGGGTGATTTTACCCAGATAACATCGGGAGAACAGCAGAGTCCTACTCAGATCGTGATCCGTTGGGATAGTGTTGATAATGCGGAAACCTACACGATCTCACGTAGTCTTTTTTCCGACGATGTGACAGAACTTCGCTTTAAGGTGATTGCTCGAAATCTGACAGAGTCATTCTACGCCGACACTCTGGACACAGACTTTTTTGGAGAGCCTACGCTCAACTCAATACGACCTGGCTATCGTTACTACTATCAAGTACGTGCCAATCGCTCGGGAAGTTCTACCCCCTCAGAGAGTGAGATGGTGGTCGGCTCCCTTTTCACAGCGGTTGACGGTGTGACGGTCAGTAAGGGGGCGATTCCAAGAGTTCCTGGAGAGGCGAGCTTCCCTAACGCAGCTCAAAAGGTTCGTGTTACTTGGAACCCACATAGTGCCGCTCGGGTCTACCATATCTACGTCTCCCGCACAGATACCTTTGATTCACAGCCAACGGCAACGGTCACTGCAGGAACGTCTTTTTTCGACTTTCCTGTTTCAAAAATTGATCAAGGTGTCTTCTTTTACGCCTACGTCGTTGCGGAAAATTCTTTACGAATTAAGAGTCCGCGTTCAGGATTTGACTATGGATTTGCCCGAGTAGAGGGTTCTCCTGATGCTCCCACCGACGTTCTCGCCTCTAAGGGGGTTCTTATTCCTGGATCGGGTTCGACGACGTTTGATCCAAGAGAGGAGATACAGGTTGAATGGACATCTAATGGGGGAATTTCGTACTCTCTCTTCCGGTATACGAGTTTAAATCCAGCTCCCGAGTTAGTGAAAAAAGGTATCACAGATACCTTTTACGTAGATGATAGTCCGGGCTTACAGCGAGGAAGGATCTATTTTTATCAAGTACAGGCGTTTGGTATCGTGGATGGTGAGACGGTCTTTGGGCCTTTCTCTGAGATTCCAGCGACGGGCATCGACCCTCAGGGAAACCTTCTCTCTGCTCCCAATACACGAGATCCAAGAATCTTTCTTCCTACACTAGAGGGAGATATCCTTTCTGTTTTCTACCTTCAAATCAGAGGGGCAACCAAGTATAATCTCTATACGAGTGCTACTGAGAAGGGAACTTACACAAAAAGTAAGACTTGGAACATCGTCACTGGGCAAGAGTCTGCGACAAAGGACTTTGATACTGGTGGAACTAGTTATTTCTACAAATTAACCGCAGAAAACAAAGACGCACAAGAGACCCCCGTGGATGATAGTAGCCCGTTTCTTCCTGCGATAGATCCGCCCACGGGAGTGAGTGCGAGTAGAAATAAGCGTGTTGGCTCAATAAATGGAAATAAGGTCTACCCAGTAGAGATCACTTGGGATCAGCCCAAGACGGGAACTACCAAGATACAGATTTATCGGTATGATTTTAGTACGGCTGACGAGACATTAGCGGTAGAACTTCCTGGGAGTACAAGAAAATATTTAGATAACGTCGCTTCGGCAGAAGCTGCCTCTTGGTATCGCTATACTGTCTTTGCGGTCAACGCATTGGGGCAAGGAGGACGTGCAAGTCCGCCAGCGGAAGGCTACGGAGCCATTAGTGATGAGCTCTGGGCAAGAGAGTACTCTAAGGCCGCTGAATACTCCCGTAACAAACTGGGACTGTGGCAAGCGGGGGGACTTAACGCTCTCGGGGATGAAGTGAAGAAGGGAGACGGGAGAGGTACGATCGTTTATAAAGCAACAGGGGGACTCTCAGGGGCGGAGGTCGATATCTCTTGGCGTGGCGGATATTACGATAAGTATGACAAGAAGGCAGACGCTCCCTATTTTGGATTGGAGAATACTTTTAGAACGAATATTACGAATATTACTAATGAAGATGGAAATATGACTGGAACTGTCACCGCCACGGGAATGTTCCCTGGTAAGACAAGCTATAATGGTATCGGTGTCAAAAGTGCCTTGCCCGCCTCTGGACAATTAACGATTACTCAAGATGGGCATAGTTCTGCAAAATTCTCGTATACGTTCCTTCTTTTTTAGGGGTGTCTAAAAATTAGAAGATGGGATGAGGTTTTTAGAGATGTCTTTGTGCGAGAATTACAAAACTTCTTGCCTACTAGTAGTAAACGAGTTGATAGCAGTAAAAGAGTGGAAGAAGGAGAAGAAAAATGAAATGGAATAGATCGATTCGAATGTTAGCTCTCTTCTCTGTGGTTTTACTCTTTTTCACTGGGTGTACCCTCGACGCATTTCTTGCAAAACTTAGTCCCATTATTCAGCCTAACTACATCGTAGGAGTTTGGGGAAATAATTCGACAGTTGGTAATTCTACCTCGGTATGGACATTTACCAAGGAGGGAGCTTTGACGATTATTGAGAAGAGAACCGACGGTTCAGGCACCTTTGACGAAAAAAATGGTTCTTATATCGGAGGAACGAACAATCTCCTTAAAGTTAGATTTGATGACGGAAAAAAAGAAGATTTTGTTTTGGAATTTATAACGACGGAGAGTATTTTGATTCGTCAATCTGTCGAACTTTTGGATACAGAGGGACACAAATTTAACTCCTACCGAGATTACACTCTCAACTATTTATCAAAATAGAGAAGCGTTAAAGGATTAAAGGGCGTCTCTTTAGGCGTCTTTTTAAAGAGTGAGTATTTTCTAATTTTACCCCCTTGTCTCTAGATCAGACCTCTTGGCAAGAGGGATAAATCAATCCCCCCAAAAAATTTCAGAGGTAGCTCAGTTATCTCCCC
>CAZATZ010000030.1:10015-12501 GCA_964488175.1 uncultured Spirochaetales bacterium | reverse complement strand
TCAGTCGTAACGAGCGAGGGGGTTTGCTACTCCGACGGAACTCCTATCAGTGCGGCTGAATCGACGGATAAGTTTGGAAACACGGAGTTTGGGGCGATGGCTGGGGCGAGTGCCGGTCTGACTCTCCACCGACTTATTCGAGAGGCAACGGGGTGGCGAGGAGAGTTTCAGATTACCGAATCCTTGATCATGTCCGATATTGACCGCGCCGAACCCAACGACTTAGAGGAGGCGTACCTCGCCGGTAGAGAGGGAGTTCGACTCGCCGAGAGGGGAGAAGACGGGGTTATGGTTACCCTTGAGCGACAAAAAGATAACACCTTCACCTTTGGAACAGCCCCCCTCTCACAAGTGGCGGTGACGAATAAGGTAATGCCCCGCTCGATGCTCAACGAGAGAGGAAATTTTGTGACGGAGGAGTTTCTCTCTTACATGAGACCACTTATCTCCGCTCTGCCCTCTTTCACGGTGTTGGATTTCTCAGAAGAGTGATGATATGATGGCAGTGATAGATGTGGGAATAGTTGGTGAGATGAAAAGAAGAGGCGGTTTTTAGAGATGCCTAAAAGAGAGCTTACTCCTCGAGAGAGAGAAAGGTAAGTGTCTTCTGCACAATGGCGTTAATCGCTTGATACGTCTGAATTTGACGGAGAGAGACGTAAGGGGTCTTTTTTTCAACCTCAACGACCACCCCTCGGATGACGATCTTCTCTCCGCCCTCTCCGTTGATAAAGGTTCCGTCTTCGGAGAAGTACCCACTCGACTCCCCTCGATCAAACTGTAACGGATACTCAAGAGAGGCTCTAAATAGCTCTTTTAAAAGAAAGATCTTCGTCTGAATTCCATCGGGCTGTAGCTTAGGAGGTTCTTGCGAGATTCGTTCGAGTATCTCCATCATACGAATCGCCGTCGACTGAAGATCCACGGTACTACTTTCGAGCTTCTTTGAGAGAACCACGGGGGCTACCACCTCTTGCTCGTTGGCGAAGTTAAAATAGATTCCATCGAGAGAGCTCAGAGACTCCCCCTCACTGGGAACGTAGAGCTTAACACTCTTAACGACATCAAAGTTAAAGGAGTCTATCTGAAGAACAGGCTCAAGAATATACCCCTCAATCGTTGTTATCTCTCTGTTTAAGTTTAGCGTAAACTGTCCGTTTCGGGTGTAGAAGAGAGAGCCGGTCTGGGGATCTCTCACCTTAAAAAATCCGTCTCCCACCACCGCTGAGTCGAGAACATTCGTCGTCTCAATCAGCTGGCCTTGGCGTATTTCTTTAATCTCAGTGATCTCTCGGTAGTTATCTTTGTACCCGACTCGATAAAAAGCCCCCAGATCCTCTTTTAACTCTTCGTACCTCCCGTAAGGGATCTCTTCGTTACCTCTCTGAGCTGAGATAGCGAGAGCGAGCGAGAAGAGAGAGAGAGTAAAAAATGTCTTGTGAAGTTTCCCTCGAGATTTCTTGAAAAACAAAATACATTCTCCTTTTTAGGGAACACGAGAGATCTCAGTAGAGAGAGGTTGCGCTCCCTCGATCTCTACATTGATATTCGAAATCATCCAGATATCATTTACTTTTGAGAGATCGTAGGTATAACGGCGATTCTCTATGTATTGAAGAAATTTAAATCTCGATGAGACGATAACCGTCGCCTCTGTCTGGGTAAACGTCGTCTTTAAAATAGTATAATCGATCGGAATATACTCTCTTGAGTCCTCACGAATCACCTCCTCTAACTCCAACTGGTATCGCTCAATGATACTATTCTGTGCCAGAGCAGAACTACCTCTGTACTCCCGTCTTAGTTCGATATTTTGCTGCAGAAGAGTCTCGAGATCTTGGTAGAGAAAGTACTGATCCCAGTTCCGTTTCTGCTTGGCGTTGAGGGTGTATTCTATCACCTCATCGGGAGTCAAACGCAGCCTCTGCAAGACCTCTCGTCGATTGAAATCGACGGCGGCAGAATCGGCGAGAAGACTCTCTTGGTCTTGAGGAAAGAGAGTTAGGATTAACGGCTCTCTACTAGAGATTGTCACGGTGTTATCATTTTGATTGATCAAGTTACTCTTACTCACCAACTCGGGGAAAAAGGTAGCGTCGACGGTGTAGATCCCTGCGGATTCGATATCTACGTAATCTTTTAGGTTGATACGAAAGATATAGACATCCCGCGGAGAGAGAACGATCTCTCGATAGTAGTTACTGCGATTTTGACTAAAACTGGCCAAGTATCTTAGAGAGGGTTCAAGAGCGAGAGCAAATTCATCTTTTACCATAAACTCCAGATTGTAGACCTTGTCATCACCCAAAAGAAACCGCTGTACACTCTCCGTCTCGTTGGCGATTCGCATATCGAGCCAGATATCACTCTCGGGGGTAAAGAGATCCTTCTGGTAGAAGTCGAGAGAGAGAGAGAAGACTTCCGACTCAATCGCCCCCACTCTCTGAGGGGTAAAGAGGAAAAAAAGAGAGAGCAGCAAGGAGAGC
>CAZATZ010000030.1:0-9915 GCA_964488175.1 uncultured Spirochaetales bacterium | reverse complement strand
CAGATTTGAAGAGGGGGGCTTTTGAGAAAAATTCTTTACAAAAAAGAGATTCTCTTCTCTGTCTTCTTCACATTTACTCATCTCTCTTTCCTCTTGTTTTTCAAACATCTTCCCACGTATTCTTCTCTCTTGGGTCATCTTGGTTACTCTTGCTCAAACAGGGTTTCGATTCCAAGACGAAAAAATCTCTTCGTTATTCTCTGAAATCGACTCTTGAGAGGTACCCTCTTCTCGAATACTTACATTTTCGGGGAAATTCTATTTGGCTAAAGTTCTTTTTCATTTTCTAAGGAATTAAAAAACTCACTTCCCCTCCCCCTCTCTCATAAGGGTACCCATAAAATCAGAATCACCCGCCGTAATCGGATGAAAGATTCTCTTTAGAGAAGAGAGAATCTTGCTTAAAAACCTCCTTTTGGGTTACAATACCCAAGGAGTGGAGATAGATCCGCGTTTCCCTCCTCCAGCCAAAGGGAGAGTCCCGTGTTTGAAAACCTTCTCCATCAAGATCTTGTTCGTTCACGTCTTCGAGAAGAGGTAGACGCAGACCAACTCCCCCAATCTCTTCTCTTTCACGGCCCCTCTTTTTCCGCCAAATTAACCGCAGCGTTGGAGTTGGCGAGAGCGCTCAATTGCACTCAAAAGAGAAAATGGAGTTGCCACTGCCTCCACTGTGAGGAGAGTCGCATTCTCACGCAGTTCACCACTCTACTTATCGGATATCGCGACTGTATCCCAGAGATCAAGATCTCCGTCGAACGATTACGAAAATCGGTGACGGTCTCCAACCTCTACCGTCTGATTCGTAGCACGAGAAAATTGGTACGCCGTTTTGACATCTTACGACAGGTCGCCGAGGAGAAGAAGAGACGCTCTTACGAGAAAAATGTGCAGATAATAGAGGAGATTCTCAATCGATTTTATAGCTACACCAAGAGGCTCAAAGAGAGTAATGCCCCCCCCGACGAGACTCTTCTCAAGGAGTGGGATACTCTTCTCGAGACCGTTTTACAGACGAGTCTCACCCTCAACAACGACTTAGCTCTCTCTATCTCTATCGATCAGGTACGTGGGTTGATTCGCTGGAGTCATGAGACGAGTACCGACGGAGTCAAGGTCGTCATTATCGAAGACCTCGCCGTCTTGGAACCTTCGGCTCGCAACGCCCTTCTCAAACTACTCGAAGAGCCGCCCAAAGGTCTCTATCTACTGACCCTCTCAAGCAGACCTCTGCAAATTATGCCGACGCTTCTCTCTCGTTTGAGAAAATACGCCTTCGTTGAACGCTCCCTTGAGACACAGCAAGAGGTTCTATTAAAGATATTTGACAAGCAAGATCAGAAAGATTTAGCGACATTTTTTGCCGAATACGATCAATTTGAGACTCCTCAGGTGGGAAAGGAGGTCGACTCATTTATTCAAAACGTCCTCGACCGAACGATGTACCTTCCCTCAAAAAACACCCAGACCTTCGGAGTGCGTAGTTATCAGACCTTTCTCTCACTTCTCATTCAAACCCTCTTTCAGAGAGTTGAGATTCAAAATGACCTTCTTTTACAGCAGTTTCGAGAGAAGGTTTTACACGTAACGGGTAAGTTTCAAGGGAATATGCTCACCTACCGCCAAAACCCAAAACTCATTCTCAACTCGCTCTTTATCGAAATACAGAGAAGCTATCGCCAATTTTCTAAAGAGGACGCTGAAGAGAGTCGATCTACCAATCTTTAGGAGCCTGCTTGACCTCTCTCGTCTCCTCAACCCCCTGAACGACGGTTTGGGTCTCTAGCTGATCGATAAGCTCTTTCAAGCTCTCTTTCTCCTCTCTCTCTCTCCTCTCTTCAGGAGAGTCTTGTGAGGGTTCTCCCTCCTCTTGCTCCTCTTGTTGTCCTAACTCACCGCCTAAAAGAGTTAACGCCTCATTCTGCTCTCTGGCAGCCTCTTGCGAGTCCCCTCTCTCCAACGCCTCAGCGGCTCTCTGCATCGCCTCACTAACCTTTTTATTCGGTTTGGGGTTTTTTTGCTCTTCCCACTCTTTACGTTTCTGAGCCAGTGTACTCTGCTCTTTACCAAGTTTTTCTAGCTCTTTATCTCCCTCTTGAGAATCCTCATCTCTCTTTTGATCGGACTCTCCTTGCTTAGACTCTTCTTGCGACTCTTTTTTGGACTGTTGTGAGGTCTTCTCTTGCAACTCTTTCTGCTCTTCTAATATCTCTTTGAGACTCTCAGAATCGTCTTCGGCGGGGCGGAGTTTATTTAAGAGAAGCTCTCGATTCTTTGCGGCGAGAAGAAGGTCGGGTTCTAAAACGAGTGCCCGTTCATAGAGAGCTAGTGCCTCTCTGAGATAACTCTGTCGATTTTTTTCCCATCGGTCTGCCTCTTTGACGAGGAGTGTGGCTTGATTGTAGTACGTCTGGGCGAGTTGCTCAAAATCTTTATCGGATAACTCTCTCTCGATCTTTTCGTAAGCGCTCTTCGCTGAGAGAAACCTCTTCTTCTCCTCCGCCTCTTTGGCGACCGACTCCAGACGTTTGATCCGCTCTTGTGGGACTCTCTGCCAGAAAAGAAGAATCGCAAAGAGAAGAGTAAAAAGAAAGAGAGAACGCAGAGGGTGTCTTTTTAAGAGATACAAGAGAAAGTTTGGTATTTTCTTTACGTCCAAGGCGAAAAAACTCCCCTAGGGTTTATCTCCCCCAACACTTTTAGGATAGACTCTAGAATAGATCCTAGAATAGGTTTCAAGATGAGTCAGTGAAGGGGGGAAAAGCTCGAAGGATCCTCTAAAGCTTGTCGATTAAAATAGAGCAGTTTCCCGAAGGAATCGGTAACGTCTTGTACTTATTTTCATCAACAATCTCTAAGGTGAAGTAGTAGAGTTTCTCCGACTCTAGACGAATCTCCCACCCTCTGCTCGTATTATTTGTCAAAATCGATATCTTGTTTCTTCGTAACGAGAGGTTTTCGATACCCATTAACTCCATCGTAGGGATGTAGCAGAGAACCGTCTTTCTCGGTAGATTCATCTCAAGACCGACGACGTTTTCAATCATCAGAGCGATCGTTGAGAGAGCCACTTGAGAGAGGTGAAAATACCTATTCTCTCGATGGAAACCCTCTACCGAAGCCTTTCTCATCTCACTAGGGTGATACGCCTCCCAGAGCTGACTCTTTCCGTCGATCTTAGCCAAGTAGATATCAACCAAGGCGTAGAGGTGCATCATCACACACTCGCGGGCGAACTCTTTGGCGGAGTACTTCTCAAGTGCCTTAATCACAATAAAGTTGAGATAGGGGAAGACACTCCCTAGATAGCCATTACCGTCGGGATCAAAGTCGGGGTCATTCACGGCGAGGGAGGGAAAGGGGTGTTTCGTTCCAAAGATATTTTCATCTTTGAGATGGTGTATCATCTCTTCTGCTCTGTCTAGGTTCGGTATCTTGGCGAGCATAACCCAGTACGCCCCTAAATACCGCCGAGGAATCAACGCTCCACTCTCGTCTAAATCGCAGTAGGTCTCTAACTCATCCGACCACATCGTATCGTTTATCTTCATCTTCAAGGAGAAGAAGAGCTGTTTGAGCTGAAATCCCACCTCACGGTTATTTTGCAGATCCGCCAAAAGAGACATGTGGTAGACGCTCAGTGCCTGTTGGGCGTTAAAATCGGCGAGGTAGACCGCCTTATCTCTCCCCTGCCCGATCTCTCCCAAAAGAGGGGCGGGAGTTTTGTATAACCCCATCTCTTCGTCGTAGTAGGTCTCTCTCAGCCAGAAGAAATGTTTTTCTAAGACGGGATAGACCTGCGCCAGTCGCTTTTTATCCCCCTGTTTTTGGAAGAGGTTAAACTCCGTCCAACCTAGAAAAGAGGGAAGAAGAGTCGCATGACCCTCCCGAGGCTCTGAGGGTTCATTGGTTTTTGCATCGAGGTAGAAAGGGATAGAACCGTCCTCTCTCTGTTGTGAGTAAAATCGGTTGAGAAGAGGAGTTGTGACGTCCTCACCAAAGGCGTAGCAGAGAAAAAAAGTAGAGAGAGAGGTATCAAAGAGATCGACCTCGCCCTCTTGTCCCTCTTGAATGGAGTCTTTTAACCAGTACCAACAGCGATTGTAAATATCGACAAAGTCTTGGTTGTAGTACCGAATGTTTGGGAATTTCATAGAACCTCTTCTGATGGGGCTGATTTTTTCTTCTTTACCTCTTTAAGAATAAAGAGAATGTAGTCAGAGAGAGAGAGAATAGCAAAAAGAGCTGACAATAAAAAGAGAGTATTTGCGATCCAATCTATCAAGGGGCAGATTTTCGCCAAAGCGAGCATCCCGTAGACACCACTGAGGAAGTAGGTCACCGCCTTAAACTTCCCACTCCACCGCGCCGCCATCACGATATCCATTCTCAACATGACCATTCTTAGGAAGGAAATCAAGAACTCACGCCATAAGATTATCACAAAAAAGATAACCGGCATAATTCCGACTTGAACGAAGAGAAAGAAGTACGTAATTCGTAAGAAGACGTCGCTAAAAGGGTCTAGTAACTTACCGAGATCGGAGATCTGGTTTAACCTTCTGGCGAGATACCCGTCGAGTAGGTCGGTGATCTCTAGGAGAGCGAAGAGAACCAGAAGGGTGATGTTTAGCTCAACCCGTGGCAGGAGAGGAACGAGGTAGGTGTAGTACGCCAACCCGAAGAAGACGGGGGTTAAAAAGATACGTAAAAGGGTCAATTTATTAGGAAGAGTCATTCCTTTAAACATCCAAATTCATAACGGAGAGGGCGTTTTCTTCGATAAAGTGACGACGAGGTGGAACCTCTTCGCCCATGAGAACGGTGAAGGTTTCATCAGCGGCGACAAAATCGTCTAATTTAACGATCTTGAGGCTACGAGTCTCTGGATTCATCGTCGTCTCCCACAGCTGGTCTGGGTTCATCTCTCCCAAACCTTTGTAGCGTTGAATATTTACCTGCTCTTGTGACTTTCCAACCGCTTTAAGGTGGGCGTCTTTACTCGCCTCATCGAAGAAGTAGTTGATCTCTTTGCCACGGGACAACTTGTAGAGAGGGGGCATCGCCAAGTAGACGTGACCCTCTTGAAGAAGGGGTTCCATGTAGCGGAAAAAGAAGGTCAAGAGAAGGGTTCGGATGTGCGAACCGTCGACGTCCGCATCCGCCATGATAATAATTTTATGGTAGCGTAATCTCTCGACGTTAAACTCGGTCGCTAGACCAGCTCCCAGAGCCGAGACGATCGGCTGCATCTTCTCGTTGCCCAAGACCTTCTCGATTCTCGTCTTCTCGACGTTTAACATCTTTCCCCAGAGGGGTAAGATCGCCTGAAACTCTCTATCACGTCCCATCTTGGCACTACCACCCGCTGAGTCACCCTCAACGATGTATAGCTCGCAGTTCTCGGGATTTTTATCGGCACAGTCGGCGAGCTTTCCAGGCAGAGAGGTACTCTCAAGAAACCCTTTTCGACGGGTTAATTCTCGCGCCCGCTTCGCCGCCTCTCTGGCTCGAAACGCAGTCATCGCCTTATCGAGGACGATATCGACGACGCCTTGGTGGGTATCAAAGTAGTCAGAAAGGTTTTCTAGCACCAGTTTTTCAACGATGGCTCTCACCTCTGGATTACCCAACTTGGTCTTGGTCTGTCCCTCAAATTGCGGGTCGGGAAGTTTGACGGAGAGAACACACGCCAACCCCTCTCGAATATCCTCACCAGAGAGGCTCTGTTCGACCTTCTTGCTGTTTTTCATCTGTTGTAAAAAGTTGTTGATCGTCTTGGTGAGACCACTTTTAAATCCGTTAAGGTGCTGTCCACCCTCTCGGGTGTTAATGTTATTCGCAAAGCTAAAGACGACCTCGGAGTACCCCTGATTGTACTGCATCGCCAACTCGACGCCGATGCCCTTTTCTACGGTATCGAAGTAGACGGGTTCCTCGTGTAGAGGCTCTTTGCCACGGTTTAGGTACCCGATAAACTCCTTGAGTCCCCCTTCAAAGAAGAACTCACGCACCTTCGCCTCGCTCGCTCTCTCATCACTGAGGGTGATACGGACGCCTTTGTTTAAAAAAGCCAGCTCTCTTAGTCGATTGGAGAGGGTATCAAAGCTAAAAACCGTCTCTTCAAATATCTCTTTATCGGGCTGAAAACGGACGAGAGTTCCCGTTGTTGTCGCCTTTCCAGTGACTCCAAGGGGGGTCTCGATCGCCCCTCGTTTGAAACTCATGTAGTTGAGGTTTCCGTCTCGTTTGACGTAGACCTCGCAGAAGAGAGAGAGGGCGTTGACGACGGAGATTCCTACGCCGTGCAGACCACCCGAGACCTTGTAGGAGTTGTTGTCGAACTTTCCACCCGCGTGAAGTCGAGTCATGACCAGCTCAAGAGCGCTCACTCCTTCGCTAACGTGGAGTTCAACGGGGATTCCACGACCGTCATCGACGACTTTTATAATGTCATCTTTCTCGATGGTAACTCGTATGTTTTTACAGAATCCAGCCAACGCCTCATCGACGCTGTTATCAACGACCTCGTAGACGAGATGGTGCAGTCCGTCGATTCCCGTCGAACCGATGTACATTCCTGGTCTCTTACGAACGGGATCTAACCCCTCCAATACCTGAATGTCCTGTGCTCCGTAATCTTCTTGTTCTTCGTCTGGCATACGTTCAACTACCACCCTTCTTGAAATGATTTTTTCTCGCCACTAAAACTTCTGAAAAGAGTTTTTTTATAAGCATTAAATGCGAGGTGAGTCCTTTTGTAAAAGTACCTTCGCAGGGATATCCACAAAGATTTTTAGAGGTTCACTTGTTACCGTTCTCTTTGTCCATCTATCATAGGGTTTAAAGATTCAAGTATCAACTCATAGACACGATTTTCTTCTAATGAAGCGGGTATCTCTGCGATCTTCATCTCACTTTTTTGACGATATATCTCAAAGATCTTCGAAAACTGAGATCGAAAGAATTGTTGCTGGTCTCTCTCTTCAAAGATCTCTTGGATTCGATCGCGGGAGGTAATTCGATTCATCGCCCTCTCTTCGTCCAAGTTGAGCCAGAAAAGATACTCGGGGAGGGGGAAGTCTTGGTTGAGTCGCATGACCTGTTCAAAGGGTAAATCCATCGATTGATACGCCAAAGAGGAGAAAAAATAGCGGTCGCAGATGACGACGCTCTTAGGTGTATTTTGCAACTTGGCGATGATTCCCATTTCTGGGTGGAAGAGATGCTCGTAGCGATCGGCGGCGAAGAGGTAGGCTAGCCCCCCTCGCGAGATAGATCTCTTTCCCTGCAACACGGCACGAACCTCTCTGCCAATCTCTTGGTCGGTCGGTTCGTGTTCGGAAAAGACGGTGAACCCCGCCTCGGTAAACGTCTCACTGAGTCTACGCGCTTGCGTCGTCGTTCCAGATCCGTCGATCCCTTCTAAGACGATAAAATTTTTTAGTATTTGGGGGTGAATTGTGTATGGTTCCATGGGTAGATAAAGGTAACCAATCGCCCCCCAAATGTCCACTGGCTACACGAGGCTACCTCTAAAAAATCTCTTTTCAGTTCTAACTCGATCTTTTCTGTCAAATCCCAAGTCTTCGTTATTTTGCTGACTTTTGCTGAAATCACTTTTTAGAGCTACCTCTATAACCATTTTCTCATAAAAGTTTTTCTCTTCACCCTCTGTTGGTAATTTTCCGCCTTCTCTCTGGGATCTCTTCAATATCCAGTACGACTCTTTTTCCTAAGTGCTTCTCTTTGATCATCGTGAATACTTTCGCGTCATAACCATCTAAACGGAACCTCTCCGATATCGCAAAATAGAGCACCATCACGATATTTCCATACTCAATGGTATAGAGGAATCCGATCCAGTCGTCGTTTTCATAGAGAGAGCTAAAATGGGCATTCTGAGATTTCACCTCGTAAAAAAGAAGCCATAGGGGGAATCTTTCTTTTTTGGGAAAAGTCTTTTTATAGAGATCAACGATCTTTGGATAATCTTTATCATTTTTGGACACGGGTAAAAATTCTATACTCATAAATCCTCCCCAATTTTAACGATACTTCTTAACGATACTTCTTAACGAGATTTTTGGCTAAACTCCGTTTTCAGTCCCAAGACAAAGAAGACTTTTATTATTTTCTGAAATCGTTTTTTTAGCGGTTCCCTCGATTTCAGGGAGAAAGAATAGACCGAGAAAGTTGCCTGCCAAATGTTTATAGACCTCTTTCAGGGCAGGCTTAGTCATACTATCACCCAAAATCAGCACCTCAAACTTTTGGCCCATTTCGTTAATCGTATAGCCTGAGGATCTATAATCATTTTTCTCATAAAATCTTTTTCTTCTAAATCGTTGCACGTAATTTTGTGCCTTCTCATCGACCTCTTCAATATCCAATACGATTCTTTTTCCCACGCTCTTCTCTCTGATAGCCGTCAGTACTTTCGTACCATAACCACCTGAACGACACGTCTCGGATATCGCCAGATAGAGTATTAAAACGATATTTTTATGCTCTATCGTATAGAGGAATCCGAGCCAATTGTCGTTTTCATAGAGAGAGCTAAACTGGGCATTCTTAGATTTCACCTTGTAAAAAAGAAGCCATAAAGGGAATCTTTCTTTTTTGGGAAAAGCCTTTTTATAGAGATCAACGACCTTTCGATAATCTTTATCATTTTTGGACACGGTTACAAATTTTATACTCATAAATTCTCCCCTGTTTTAACGATACTTCTTAACGATATCTCTTGTAACGAGAGCTCTTGCTATATGATTTTTATGGACACCTCTAAAGGGTATCATTTTTTTCGTTCTTCTCTTTAAGACTCGTTAGTCGAAAAGAGTTGGGGTAGAGTCCCTCGGCTTTTTTGATCATCGATTGGTATTCTGTGGTCTTTTTCATCTTGAAATAGACTTGAGAGAGCCAGATATAATCGGTGAAACGGGTTAGATCATCGGTGGCGTACTCTAGCGACTTGTTAAACTTTTCTTCCGCTACTTCGGACCCACCGCCAATGGATTTTGGTGTAAAAGAGCTTAAGACTCCGAAGGAACGATACGCTTTGGCGTTGCGATTATCCTCCTTTATTGATTTTTCAAACATTTTTATCGCCTTTTTGACACGTTTGAGAATCTGTAATTTTCCGCCAGCGACACTGATCCCTCGAGTCAAAACCTCTCCGTAAGCTCGGTAGTAGTCGGAGATGTTACTCACTTTGAGCTTTGAGAGTTGACGCTCTTCTCTCTCCCAAAGAGAGACGAGTCTTTTTAACCGATCCTTCGCCTTTTTTTCATCGATATCGATGAGAAGAATGAGGTAGGCGAGTTCTAAATCGGTGATATCGTAGAGCTCTTTGGCGTTACTTGGTTCTCTGTTCTCTAACTCCTGTTGAAAATATTCTTGATACCCGTTGAAAGTATTTGAGCCTTCGACGAGTTCATTTGTATAAAACTTTATCAAAAAATCTTGGTACTCTTGGGGGGATTCCTGCGCGTACCCTACCTCAGCAGTGTATCCTACGAGAGTGGTAATCAGAAAGAGAAAAATCGAAGTTCTCTTTCTGGGAAGTGGTTGTTTTTGAGAGCGTTGTTTTAAATTCTGCAGTTTCATAATGATGTTTTCCTTATGGACACCTCTAAAAAACCCTTTTTCATTTCTAACTCGATCTTCTCTGTCAAATCCCAAGTCTTCGTTATTTGCTGAAATCGATTTTTTAGAGGTACGCGAGGTACGCTACATTGCCAAATGAAACCAACACTAGATTTGATTTCATCACTGTTGGAAGAGATATTTGCGATTACCCATGAAAATTCAATGAAAGAATAATTAAAAATTCTTCACAGGTAAAAATAATTTTGTTAGTGGGATCTTTTTAAATGATTCGTTGACTTTTTAGAGGGAAGAGAACGAGTAAGA
>CAZATZ010000029.1:511-12891 GCA_964488175.1 uncultured Spirochaetales bacterium | reverse complement strand
TCGGGTACAACGTCTTTTATAAACTTTTCATAAAACGATAAGCAAGAGAATTCAACCAGAAGAAATGACCAAAGGCACCTCTTTTAGAAAAATTCTTCGCTTTCTCTTACCCAACTCTCCGAAGATAAAAAGAAAGGTAGAATAACACGAGCCTCTCGAAGTTTAATCAAATCTATCGTTCGTCGTACCAGAAAACCAAATCTCAAACACTCAATAAGGAGAGAGAAGAGATGTCATTTCGATTGATCCCCTTCCGAAGAAGACAAAAAAGATTTTCTCTCTTTTTTCTGCCACTTATGGTCGGCCCCCTTCTTTTTTGCACCGCCCAAGAAGAGACCCAGAGATATAAGGTCTCACTCGTCTCCTCGGTATCTCAAGGGCAATCCCTCTTTCTCTACCTCTCCCCCTTTGGTGAGGATGACGTCGAGGTGAGCGCAAAGCTCTATCGTAACCGAGATGATAAACTGATGCGAAAGGCGAAACCCTTCGGCGTTGAGGTCAAAAAGAACAAAAAATATAAGGGAATGATTGGAGTGATTCCCTTCGCCATCACCACCGATATGGAGACGGGGGAGTACAAGGTTGTTTTAAACATCGAAGACTCAAAAGGGGTGCAAGAAAATTCGTATCCTCTCGTTGTTGATGCGACAGAGTGGGAAAAAGAGACCATTAAAGCGACCAAGTCGATGAAAGAGATTAAGAGTAACCCGAAAAAAGTAACGCAGAGCCAGAAAGAGAGTCAAGAACTATGGGGTGTCCTAACCGATCGCATTGACGCATCCTATTTTTTTGATAGTTTTCGACTCCCGATTAAAAAGAAATACCGTCTCTCCTCTCCGTTTGGCAGTCAACGAATTTTTCTCTATCAAGACGACTCCCGCAGTGTCTCTACTCACAGAGGGGAGGATTTTGCCGTTCCTATAGGAACTCCCATCTACGCCCCCGCAGACGGGATTGTAACGATGGCGGTATCGAGGATTGTCACGGGAAACACAATTGTTATCGAACACCTTCCTGGAGTTACAACGGTGTACTACCACCTCGATACTCTGGATGTAAAAAAGGGGGCAGAGGTTAAAACGGGAGAGATCATTGGAACCGTTGGAACAACGGGCTACTCCACAGGCCCACATTTACACTGGCAGATGAATATCGATGGTTTTCAGGTCAATCCAATGTATTTTTTAAAAGAGCCGTTACTTGACATTAATGGGGCGGTTGATACACTAAAATAGCACGTTGAGATTGGCTCCTCTCTTTTTAAGATGAAAGGGGATGAAAAAATCTCATTTGTGGGTTTTAAGGAAAAATTAAAAAATAGAGTTTTGGATTTTTTGGGTCTGTTTAATCGTACGGTTAAATCGTCTTGAAATATTCTTAGAGATAAAGGGATCCCTTCCTCATCGATTTAAAGTTTATCGATTTAAGGAGATCCCCCTGAATCCGGAAAGGTGGTGATTACTATTGCTAGGATAGAAATAGATGCACATGAGCCTCTTGAAAAAGTAATTAAGAAGTTTAAACGAATGGTGGAAAAAGAGGGTATTATTCGCGAAGTTAAACGTCGTGAATTTTTTGAAAAACCTTCTGTGATTCGAAATCGAAAAAAGAAGGCCGCCGCTCGCAAACAAGATCGTAAAGTAGTCAAAGTCGATTAATAGACCTACTTTATCTCTCTTCGGAATACCTCTAAAAATTTGATTTCAAAGAATATCGAAGAAATTTTTTAGGGGTATTTTTCTGCGAGAGTCCCTCCCAGCTCATTTTATTTAGGAGTTTGGGAGGGGTTCTTTTTTTTTCGCCCTCTCTATGTTATAATTCACTCATGGATCTTCTCCCTTGGAACCTCTCTCAGCTCTCGCAATTCTTGCGAGTACTTCTCGATTTAACCATATTAAGTGCCCTCTCTTACCGATTTTATATCGCTTTAGATAAAACACGCTCCGTCGCCCTTTTCCGCGGAATTCTTACGATGGCGGGACTCTACCTCATCTCTTATCTCTTTAAACTCGAAACGATGCTCTGGATCATGGACTCTTTAGCACCGGGTTTGGTCATCGGGTTAGCGATTGTCTTTCAGCCCGAGCTGAGAAATATGTTTGAACAGATAGGGTTACGTAACAGTAGCAAGAGTAGCAAGCGAGGAAATTTAGACGAACTAGAGAGTATTTTGATCGCAGCGGAGATCTTAATGACCCACAAAAAGGGGATGTTAGCGGTTTTCTCTCGCAAGATCTCTCTCAAAAATATCATCGAAACTGGAACCATTCTCAACGCCGAGCTGAGCAGCAACCTCATTCTAACAATCTTTCGCCATGAAACGGCGTTACATGACGGCGCTATGATTATCGAAAATGGTAAAATCGTTGCGAGTGGTTGCCTCTTGCCTCTCTCAAAAAGAGAGGAGTTGAACTCTCTTTTTGGAACACGCCACAGAGCGGGCTTAGGACTCACAGAAGAGACCGACGCCGTCGTTCTGATCGTCTCAGAGGAGACGGGAGCGCTCTCTCTTGCGATAGATGGGCAGTTACAGTACGATCTCAGTCTAGAGGACGTACGAATCAAACTTATCGGTTCTTTATACCGCACCCAGTCTCAAATTCGGGGGGCTGGAGCGTGAAGCAGATCCTTTCAAAAATAGCCAAAAAAGCCCTCCATAACTGGATTGGAAAGGTCGTTTGCATCCTTTTTGCCGGCTTGGTCATCTTTTTCTACAACGTCAATCTTTTTACCTCTCAATTTTACGAACTCCCTCTCTCGGTGAAACTCGATCAAGGGATGTGGATAACAAATCAATCGGCTCTCTTTGCCGATGTCAATATCAGTGGAAATAGCGAGTCTCTTCGAAATGTTTTGGATATTGGAGAGATCGTCTTAGAGGTCGATCTCAGAGGATCCCAGCCGCAGAAAAATATTACGACAGCGGTGCATTTAGCCCCGAGCAGCAAGCAGTATCTCATGCAAAATGAGTTCTCTTGGTATTTGAGTACGCCCACCGTCTCTCTCTCTCTGGAACGCTATATTATTAAAACGGTTCCTATCGTTTTAAATATCGATAGAACCGCTGCGGAGGGGTACAATATCCTCTCCCTCGAATCAACCCCGAACACCGTTCGTCTCGAAGGAGGGGAATCGACACTTAAAGAAATTAATAAAATTACAACTGAACTCGTTGAGTTGAAGGATTTTAAAGAGAGCGCAGAGTTGATGATTCCCCTTGATTTCTCCTCTTATCGACTCCATAAAATATCGAGCCAAACCGTCACCTTAAATATTGAGATAGAGCCGAAAATCGGATTGGTTGTGATAAGGGATATCAATCCTGTTCTCGTCGGACTACCTCTTGGTGCGGAGACAAAAGAGCCCGTTCCTCTCATTAGTGCGGTCGTCCGAGGCCCCTTAAATCTCCTCGCCGACTGGGATGCGAGTAATCTCTCTCTCTACGTCACTCTCGGGAAATCTCCGAGTCGAAGGCGTGAGGTCTACCCCGTTCAATCGATCAAGCTACCGAAACCTTTTATCCTTGAAGGTCTCTCTCCGCAAGAGGTTGCGATCGAATTAGTTCGAGAGTAAAAAGCTCTCCCTTCCTTCACAATCTCCTCCTCATTTGTTAGAGGTCTCCTCCAGTCAAGGTTGGGACTTCTATTTTATTGGGCAGGCGAGAAAGTCCGGAAAAATCTCTTCGTTATTTTCTAAAATCAGCGGTTGAGAAGCACCCTTTATTTTTCAGGGGAGAGAACTCTCCTTGTAAAATTTTAACAACCTATTTATCATAGAGAATAGTTTATTAAACAATATTCACAATAGAACGATTTGTAAAAAAGATGTGACAAGTTTATAAGGAGGATTTATGCGTTTAGTGACTCGATCAGATTTTGATGGGCTTGCGTCAGGTGCCATTCTTAAAAAGGCAGGTCTTATTTCTGAAGCACTCTTTGTTCATCCCAAAGATATTCAGGACGGAAAGATTGCCATTACTTCAGATGATATCTTGGTCAATATCCCCTACGCGAAGGGGTGTGGGATGTGGTTTGATCACCATACCAGTGAAATGGAGCGAAAGGAGCACGGAGACTTTAAAGGAGTTTGCGACCCCCACTCTCCCTCTGTCACGAGCTTGGTCTACGTTTATTATAAAGATAAAAATGAAAAAGTAGGAGAAAATCCGTTTTTTCCAACACTCGTAGAGATGGTTGACAAGGCGGACTCTGGCCAGTTTAGCAGAGAGGAGATCTTGAATCCTCAGGGGTGGGATCTTCTCTCTTTCCTTAGCGATCCTCGTACCGGCTTGGGACGACTACACGATTTTCGAATCAGCAATTACTCTCTCATGGTCGAGCTTCTCGATTATTTAGGAGAGATGACTATCGAAGAGATCTTAGCGGTTCCCGATGTCAAAGAGCGAGTCGACTGCTATTTTGAACAGAACGAACTCGTTAAAAAAATGCTCCTCGAAGAGAGTCGAGTTGAAAAGAATGTTATCATTACCGATTTACGTGAAACGAAGGAGATATTCTCAGGAAATCGTTTTATCGTCTACTCTCTTTTCCCCGAGCAGAATATCTCTTTGCAGGTCATGTGGGGATTTCAGAAAAAAAATATTGTCATCACCTGTGGATACTCGGTTCTTAATCGTACGGCAAAAGCTAATGTTGGGGCTTTAATGCTTAAATACGGCGGGGGAGGACACAGACAGGTGGGAACATGCCAAGTCTCGGCAGAAACTGCCGACGAGAGTCTACGTGAGATCATCGAAGCCCTCAAAGAGTAGATTCTCAGAATAATCGAAGGACGCCTCTAAAAAACTCTTTACCATAAAGTGATCCGTCTCCTCAAAAACGGGTCTAGATTTCCTTTAGAGACGCCTTTTACAGAGTAGGAGATTTTCTATGCCGCTGTCTAAACCGATTGATCTTCGAAGTGATACATTCACACAACCAAGTGATGAGATGCGAGAGGTACTAGCCAAGGCCGAGGTCGGCGATGACGTCTTCTGTGAAGACCCCTCCATCAATGAGCTACAAGCGTATACTTGCGAAATAACAGGCAAGGAGGCGGCTCTCTTCGTCCCGTCGGGGACGCTGGGAAATCTGCTTGCGGTCTTTGTCGGATGTGACCGAGGATCCGAACTCATTCTTCACGAAGAGTCGCATATCATCGGACATGAAATGGCGGGATGCGCTGTGGTCGCAGGAGTTCTGCCTCGAACCATCTCTAGTTCTGATGGGACGTTTACTCCCAAGGATATAGAAAATCGTCTGAGTTCGGGGGAGTATTTTACCTCAAAGAGTACGATGGTTGCGATTGAAAATAGCCATAACAATAGAGGCGGAACGTGTTGGTCATTAGAACAGGTTCAGAAGATCTATGAAATGACGCAAGAGAAGAACTTGCACCTCCATACCGATGGGGCGCGTCTTCTCAACGTCGTCGCTACGGGACGGGGAACTTTCCGAGATTACTGCGATAATACCGATTCTCTCATGTTCTGTCTCTCGAAGGGATTAGGAGCTCCCGTTGGCTCTCTCCTCTGTGGAAGTCGGAGTTTTATCGAGGAAGCGATCAATGTTCGCAAGATGCTCGGCGGGGGAATGCATCAGGGAGGGCTTCTCGCCTCGGCTGGTCTCTGGGCGCTAAAAAACAATCAAGAGCAGTTAGCGATCGACAATCGACACGCAGAGATCATCGCAGAAGCGTTAAGCGAGTGCGAATGGGCGAATTTTGATCGCAAGAGCGTTCAGACGAATATGGTCTACTTTGGAAGTCATCGACATAGCGGCGTCGAGCTACAAAATTTATTGGAGGAGAGAGGCGTTCTCTCCTTCGCCCTCGATGCTCAGAGTGTTCGAGTCGTCACCAGCTCGCTCGTTGGTAAGAGCGAGATAGAAAAAGTGTGTGAAATTCTTAAAAAATTGTCGTAAGAAAGATTTTTGCGAGGGTTAACAGATCCAAAGGTGTCGCCCTAAGGGGGGTTCCAAAAAGGGGACTCTAAAAGATCGAGTTAAAATGAAAAGGGATTTTTGAGAGATCTCCTAAAGAAATCCTTCGACTTGCTCGATTTCTAACACCTCTTCACAGTGATAAGGCATGAGATAGTTAACAAACTTAATTATCTCGTGAAGATTTTCTCGTGCGATACGGTACTCATATAGCTTTCTATCGATGAAGAGAGCGTAATACTCACAACCTTTCACGCCATCTTGCGTCGTCGTTTTTGCATTACACGGAACATTATACTGATAGAGTTCTACCTGTTTGCCAGTAATGATCTCACGGCAAATTAAAAGTTTCCCTCTAAAAAGAATCAAAGCCTCTTCTTCTCTCTTTTTCTCTTGGGAGAGTTCCTCCCCGTGCATCGGTACTTGCTCCATTCTTCTCACCTCTTACGTTGTCAAAGCCAATATTGTCAAATCAAACATTGTGCAATTTGCTCTTTTACGATCAGCTACCTTAAAAAAATACTCGCCAATCCTATCTTCTTTCATTACATTCTAGTAATGTTTTGACCACTTATCCAAGAAGAAGCCAAGAAAAAAATAAAAAGTCTTTTTAATTTTTCTCTGTGGATTAGAAAAATCATTGTAAATAAAAAATCTGATCTATTCTCTCTTTTTTTGAACTTTTTTTGAATAGTAGAATCGGGTCGTATAAGAGATTTTAAAATTTCTCAGAATTATCCCCTTGCTATTTCTTCCCAAGAGTCGTAGGGTCTCTCTATGACAGGTACAATAATTAACACCATCACTATCTTAGTTGGAGGTCTCTTAGGTCTTCTTATAGGAAAAAGGTTCTCCCAGCCGATACAAAATATCGTGATGCAGGGGATTGGACTCTCCGTCCTTTTTTTGGGAGGAAGTTCTGCGATTGAGGGAATTTTGGAGAGTCAGGCCCCTCCCCTTCTCTCTATTTTAAGTCTCATCTTGGGGGGTGTGGTCGGAGAACTCTTACATCTAGATAGAAGAATAGAGTCGATGGGAGATTTTTTACAGTCAAAATTGAGCAAAGGGGGCGGGTCGTTTTCTAAAGCGTTTGTCACAAGCTCCCTTCTCTACTGTGTGGGAAGTTTGGCGATTCTCGGTCCAATAAAAGAACGAATCGAGGGAGATGCTTCTCTCATCTTCGTCAAATCGATTCTCGACGGGGTTACGGCGATTATTTTTGCCTCCCGCTTAGGTGTAGGCGTTCTTTTCGCAGCGGTTCCCGTCTTTCTCTATCAAGGAACGATCTCCCTCTCCGCCTTCTGGTTGTCGGCTTTTATGACAGAGACCGCCATTCGAGAGTTCTCCATTGTCGGGGGAGTTCTCATCTTTGCCATTGGAATCAACCTTTTAGAAATGGCAAAGATTAAGATTGAAAATTTTCTTCCCAGTCTCTTAATTCCCCCTCTCTATTTTCTTTTTTTCCCAGGGTAAGAGAGTCTAACCGTCTTGAAAAAAAACATGAATAAACCGTGAAAAAATCGTGAAACGAATCGATAAAAAAGATATTATTTTTTTAGAGATGTCCTTTATTTGAAACGAGTTTAGAGATGACCTTTAAGAAGAAGGAGAGATGTGATGAAACCGAATGAATGGAAAAAATTAGAACCACCAACCCTTTGGGAGTACTTTGAAAAACTTAATACGATTCCACGAGCTTCAAAAAAAGAGGAGAGGGCGAGCGCTTACCTCAAAGAGTTTGGAGACTCTCTGGGGCTGTCGACCCTCTTAGATGAGAGAGGAAACGTTCTCATTAAAAAACCTGCGAGTGCTGGATACGAAAAGTGCCAAACGGTCGTTTTGCAGGGACACTTAGACATGGTTCAGCAAAAAAATAAAACGACCGATTTTAACTTTGACGAGATGGGAATCCGCTCCTACATCGACGGAGAGTGGCTCAAGGCGGAGGGAACGACCCTAGGCGCAGACAACGGGATCGGAGTCGCCGCCATCATGACGGTTCTCGCCTCCGACTCGATAGCACACCCCGCCCTCGAGGCCCTCTTTACAACAGACGAAGAGAGCGGGATGAGTGGAGCGATGGGATTAGAACCCAATCTTCTCTCTGGACGTCTTTTTTTTAATCTGGATACCGAAGAGATCGATAGACTCTGCATCGGTTCGGCGGGAGGATTTATGGCGTTGGCACAGCGCCGATACCCCGAAGTTTCCTCTACGCAAGGAAGCCACTTTAAACTCGCCGTCAAGGGGCTGTTTGGGGGACATTCTGGGATAGAGATCGCTCTTGGTCGAGGGAATGCGAATCAGATATTGGGACGACTTCTCTTCTGTGCTGAAGAGTACGGTCTCCGTCTCTCCTCAGCGGAAGGGGGGGGATTACACAACGCAATACCCCGTGAGGCTCATGCGATTTTCACGGTAGACGCAGGGCGAGAGGGTGAGTTTAAAGCCAAGATAAAGAGTCTCTCGGAAGAGATCTATGAGGAGTATCGAGTCAGTGATCCCGATCAAGTCATCGAGCTTCTCCCCGTTGAACAGCCTCAGAAGGTTTTAGAGAAAGAGGCACAGAGAGTCCTCCTAAATAGTTGGCGATCTCTGCCTAACGGAGTCTATCGAATGAGTCCGACCATCGAGAATTTTGTCGAGACGTCTTCAAACTTCTGTTGGATTTCGATAAAAGAGGGGGCGTGTGAGATGAAGTTCTCGATTCGCTCCTCCCTTCCCTCTTCTGGAAAAGATTTGGGAGAGCGGATAGAGGCTCTTCTCAAGCTTGCTGAAGTCGACGTCGACTTTACCGACGGATACCCCGCTTGGTTGCCGAAACCCACGGCTCCGATCGTCTCTATCTTAAACGACGCTTCGACGAAGATACGAAAAGAACCGCCTCTTATTTACGCTTGTCACGCCGGTCTGGAGTGCAGTATTATCGGGGTTAAGTATCCAGAGATGCAGATGATCTCTTTTGGTCCAACGATAGAGAGTCCGCACTCTCCCGACGAGAAGGTGCATATTCCCTCCGTAAAAATATTTTGGGATATCCTACTGGAAGCGTTAAAAAATATCCCTTAAACAGTTTTAGAGACTCTCTTTCAGGCGCGGAGCGGTACGAGAGTTTGTAAAAGTAATTTTTTCTTAAAGGGTACCTCTTGCATTGCAAGGTTTTTTTACACTATAATTAAAGAGCAATTCTCGAAGAGAGAGATCGGCGTTTGCTTCTCGATTACGTCTCTCTTCTGGGAGTTAATCGTTTGAGTTGTGTTGAGTCTATTTGTGAAGAAATCTACCGATGAGATTTACCACTCTTGGTAGAGAGAGCAGAAGAGAGAACGTGTCAAAGAACAAAATAAGAATTAAGCGAGATATCTCACTCTTTTGGCCTCTTCTTCTCTCGTCGATGACCCTTTTCATTATCGTCACGGGAGGGGTGATCGCCTTCGTTTATATCGAAGAGTGGTCTCTGGCTGACAGTCTCTACATGGTACTAATTACCCTCTCTACGGTAGGGTTCGGTGAGGTCAATCCCCTCACTGAAAGCGGAAAGGTAATCACTTCTGTTGTTATCCTCTTTGGAGTAGGAAACTTTGCTTTCTTCTTTGGGCTTCTACTACAATATTTTTCAGGTGTCTCTATTTATCGCATTCTTAAAAGAAAACGGACTAGAAATATGTTAAGAAAAATGAAAAATCACTGCATCGTCTGTGGGTACGGACGCATGGGAGAGATCGCCGCTCACACTCTGATGCAGAGTAAAAAGCCGGTCGTTATCATTGATCCAGACCCTACACGACTTACGCCTCTTGAGAAAAGTGGAATTCCGTACATTATCGGAAATGCCAGTGAGGATGAAATTTTACAGCAAGCGAACATTGCGATGGCGGACTCCCTCCTTGTCTCGGTCAGTGATGAGTCCTCCGCTGCTTTTATCACACTCTCTGCGAGACAGTTAAATGAAACAATCCGTATTATCGTGCGTGTTGAGATGCCAAAAGCGGCGAATAAATTTTTCCAAGCTGGGGCAAATCACGTCTATTACCCCTATGAAATTTCAGGGAAGAGGATGGCAAAACTGATTGTCGAGCCGCAGGTCGCTCAGTTTCTCGATGAGATCTCCTCGTTTGATTCCAGCTCTACTCAGCCTGTTTTAGCGGAGGCAACCCTCAGAAAACACAGCACTCTTATCGGAAAGAGTATCCGTGAGGCGGATGTGGATAACGATTTTAAAAATATTGTTATTATCAGTGTGATCACTATCTCTGACGGGAATATCTACAACCCAGCGGGAAACTACGTTTTTAACTTGGGAGATACGATGATATTTACCTGTTTAAGCAATGAAATTGCTCTCTTTAAGGAGAAGTACAGACTCGCTTAAAAGGTCTCTAAAGTCGGTTTTGACTCTCTCTCAAGAGAGGGTACCCTTTCTACTCTCTTCTAATTCCACTCCAATATCTTATCGAGAAAGAGGCGTAACTCCTCGCTTTTTGGATTTGTAAAAAGATCGACACTTGGCCCCGCTTCTAGAACCTTTGATTTGGCGAGGAAGAGTGTGTAGTCACACGCCGAACGGGCAAACCCCATCTGATGAGTCACCAAGATCATCTCTTTCCCCTCATTTTTTAGCTCATTAATGACATTTAAGGTCTCAACCGTCAACTCGGGATCGAGGGCGGAGGTCGGTTCGTCAAAGAAGAAAAACCGAGCGTCGTAGGTCAAGGCACGAACGATAGCGACCCGTTGCTGTTGCCCTCCTGAGAGCATACCGGGGGTCTTTTGCATCATCTCTTTGAGTTTAAACCTCTCTAAAAAGTAAATCGCCTTCTCTCGTGCCTCCGCAGGGGAGTAGTTGTGAACGTGAAGAAGGGGTAGCATGACGTTTTCAAGGGCGGTCAGATGGGGAAAGAGGTTGTACGCTTGAAAGACGATTCCGACGTCTCTTCGATAAGCACGTAACGCATCGTCGTCGTCCTCATCTAAGACTTGGTGGTCTATCTCGATGGTACCGTTGTCCAACTTCTCAAGCCCCGCCAAAATACGGATGAGGGTACTCTTTCCCCCTCCCGAAGGGCCGACGATGGCGAGGGATTGAAACTCCTCTACCTCGATCGTTATATCGCTGAGAACCTCTTTTCCGTTGTAAGATTTTGAGAGATTTTTCAGTTTAAGATTCATAATAAAACCTTTTTTCTAATTTTTTGCTAAGAAGCGAGATAGGCAGGGTTAAGAGGAGGTATCCGACTCCCATAAGAAGGTAGATTTCAAAGCTGGCAAAGGTGATAGCGGAGACCTGAAAGGACTCGTTGTAAAATTCAGAGAGTCCGACGACAGAGAGAAGAGAGGTGTCTTTGATAATTGATGCCATCTGACCGGCGAGTCCTGGTAGGACACGACGAATGACTTGAGGAAAAATAACGAGTCGATAGGTCTGGCGGTGGGTTAATCCGATGGCGTTGGCTGTCATCAGTTGAGTCTCGGCGATACTCTCGATCCCTCCGCGAATGATCTCAAAGACGTACGCTCCAGAAAAGACGGCGATAATGAGGCAGCCGACAAAGAAACTATTTGTCAGTCCCAGTCCCGTTGCGACGATGTAGTAGAAGAAGACGACTTGAACGATGAGGGGAGTTCCTCGGATTACTTCGACGTAAAATCGGCTGAGGTACTGAAGGATGTAGATGCGCGAATAGTAGAATCCGATATTAATCAGCGATATGATGAGGGTGAGAACGAGAGCCACAAGGCTCAACGCAATGGTCATTCCAAACCCTTTTAAAAATTTGACACGGTAGATGAAGAGGGTTTCAAACTGGTAGTTGTAACTAATGCGGGAGAGGATGAAGTTGGAAAAGAGGGCGAAGAGCAGAAAGATTAAGAGGAGATTAAAAAAAACAACGCTTCGAGAGCGAGATTTATTGAGACTTAATAAAGGAGATAGATCAGAGAAAAATAGATGTTTCATAGGGGGCCTTTTTTAGAACCTTTTGGGCTCCTCGAAAAACCCTTTTGCATTTCTAACTCGAGTTTTTTAAGGGTACCCTTTTTTTAAAGTGAGAAATTTAGGGACACCTCTAAAAAACTCTTTTCATTTCTAATTTGATTTTTTCGTCAAATTATCGTCTTGATTAAACGCCTTTCTCGCTACTTCGTTTCAAAATTAGTAATAAGGGTAATAAAATTTGTCCAAGAAAAATAGCTCTATCGAGAAAAACATAGATTTTTTGGGGGAAGAAAATGATAAATTCAATGAAATGGTTCGGGATAATTTCGGGTTTTTAATAGATCTCTGCCATCAGCCTCCGCTATCTGTAAATTTGTGAGAGTGCAGGTTTTTCCCCCTATAAATTACGACTATATTTGCGCATCGCCTGAATTGTCTGATAATACAGAAAGCCGATAAGCCCCCGAGAAAACATATCTATCACAAGACTAAAAGGGCCGAGCTTA
>CAZATZ010000029.1:0-501 GCA_964488175.1 uncultured Spirochaetales bacterium | reverse complement strand
CCTCCCCTTCACTCGCACTGATACTCCTCCTCCCCAAAAAATGGATACACCAACACAACGAACCCACCGAATAATTCCCCTCCTTACTCTGTAGCTTTCCTAACTACTTCCTAACTATATGGGGAATCTAAAGAAGGGATGATTAGGAGGTAGGGAGAGGAGAGTCTCTTTGGCAAACCCTCCTTGCACGCTCTAAACCACAAAACCATATTTACATATTTTAACCATATTTAAATATTCTCTTAAAGTTTATTGTGGGGTATTTTTTAAGTTTTAAAATTGGCATGGCTATTGCATGTGATAAGTATTGTCAGATGTATTTCGAGAGAGAAGAGAAAGGAGCGAATAGCCATGAGCAAAAAAAATAAATCATCCTACTCCAAACAAAATCCCGAAGAAAAATGCCCTAATTGTGATAAGCGATGTTATCGTTCTCAGGTAGAGGCAGATATAACGAAAAAATACCTCATTGATATAGGACAAGCAACGCACCTAGAATCT
>CAZATZ010000028.1:0-12944 GCA_964488175.1 uncultured Spirochaetales bacterium | reverse complement strand
TCCTCTTTTCTCTCCAATTTCTCAGATAAAATAGATTCAATCCTTACCCTCAAAAACTAAAAATCACCTCAAAACATAAGAAAGAGCTAAGTTCTACCAAAAACCCCTCCGCCCTACTCAATCCGAATACCCTCTTGATTGGTCGTAAAAGAGAGGTGTGCCTCCGACGAATTTTTCACCCTCCAGAAAATCTCATCTCCCGCACCAGAGCTTTTCCAGAGTGCAGAGGGGGTATCTCTAGATTGAAAACGAGAGGGAACCCCTACCGCCTCCCCCAACCTTTCACTTAGATCGACGAACTCTTTAAAAAGCGAGGAGAAGAGATCCTCTCCTTCCTCCGCAGTCAGTCTCTTCTCTACCTTTTTTATCAACTCAGAGTACTCTTTGACAAAAAATTTCCACTCGCTCTTTTCTCTGCCACGGTACTCGTTCCACGCAACGATCGATGAGGTGGTCGAGGTTGATACCGTATTAAAAAAGAGAGAGACGGTGGCGATGGGGGACTCCTCCGTCCACTGAACTGAGGGGTAAAGAATCGGATTTCCCTGTTTAAAAAAACCGGTTCCTCCGATGAGAGAGGTGTAGATATCGTACCCACTCCCCCTCATCTTGTTTGAACTCTGATCTCTACGATTTTGAATCTGTAAAATTCGATGGGCTAATTCCCGTTTTCCAGACTCTGAAAGGTCGATTTTCCCCTCACAGAGGAGAATCGATGCCACGCAAAAAAGCGAGGTGTAGACGGCACTAGAACCCAGTCCAAGTTTCCTTTCCTTCTCATAAAACTCGCTCGTATCAATCGTAAGATGGTGCGGATTCTCTTTTAAGAGGGTCTCAAGACGGGGAAACTCTTCTTGCAGAGAGTGAAAGAGGGAGAGAAATTCTTCGCTAGAACCTCTCTGCGAAATCGTGAAATTTATCTCTTGATCACTCCACTTCAGAGTGATCCGACTCTCTCTCTCAGAGGGCGTTAACGTCAAATACCCTCTCTGAGGTGTCGCCACCGAGAGTCCCACTCCCCCCTCTTCTAGAATAAAGTACTCACCGAACAGGAGAAGATTTCCAGGGAGACTCACTCGCAGAGATTCTGTATTTTTTTCAAAATATAGTGTCATTTAAGAGGTGCCCATCAGTATTTTAAGAGAGGCTCTCTCGAATGATCTCGGTTAAGATCTCTTTCTCATTCCACTCGATCTCCCCATCTTGGCGGATAATATTTCCCTCATGCCCCTTTCCTAGAGCGAGAACGAGATCGCCAGACCGAGCCAGCGAGATCATCTTCTTCAGCCCCTCTCTTCTATCCGCAATCAGAAAAAGAGAGACCCCCCTCTCTTTCTTTGTAATCCCCTCTGCGATATCCTCTAAGATTTTCTCACTCTTCTCGCCTCTTGGATCTTCTTCACTCAAAAAAATGATATCGCTATATCGATCGGCGATCTCTCCCTGTAGCGGTCTTTTTTCTCTATCACGTTCTCCCGCAGAACCAAAGAGAACAAGGAGACGCTTGGGTTGAAGCGTCTCTTTCATCAGCGATAAGACCCTCTCAAAAGAGCCAGGGGTGTGCGCGTAGTCGACCAAGACGGTGTACGGCTGTCCCGCCTGAACAAGGGCCATTCGCCCCTCAGGAGGAGAGAGATTTTTTAGAAAGGGGGCTAACTCTCCTACCTCTCTGCCAGAAATTTCTCGTACGGCGAGGAGTGCCGCACACAAATTCTCGAGGTTATACGCCCCAAAGAGAGGGGCACTCGCCGAGATACCTTGAGGCTCTAATCGAAATTCTAGCCCTCGACTCTCTTGTTTATACTCTTGCACAAAGAGATCCGCAGATGGAATCCCCCCCTCTCTATCTCTTGATTCATCGCTTGATAAAAGTCCGTAAAACTCCACTCGGTTCTTCTCTTGACGGACGATCTTTTCAAAAGACTCAACCTCTTTCGATTTCTGATTTAAGATCGCCAACCCATTGGGTTTCAACTGTTTGAAAAGCTCTCTCTTCGCCTCAAGGTAGCGATCAAAGGTGCGGTGAAATTCGAGGTGTTCGTGGCTGATATTCGTTAAAACAGCAACATCAAAAGAGAGATTCACAAGGCGAGACATTTCACGAGAGAGACCGTGAGAGGTCGCCTCAACGACCGCAACCCTCTTCTTGTTATCGACCATCTCTCGTAGGGCTTTTTGTATAAACGGAGCCTCTGGCGTCGACTGTCTCATTCGATTTTTTTCAAGAGAATTGCCCGTTTGAAGATTTACTGTCGAAAAAAAACCAGCGGAAATTCCCACCTCTTCAAGTAACCCGTGAATAAACGAGACGGTGCTACTCTTCCCGTCGGTTCCTGTGACTCCGATAAGTTGCAACTCACGTGCGGGGAAGTCGTAGTATCGCTCCGAGACCGGTGCCATGACGGCTCTCGTATTCTCTACCTGAACATAGCCGATACCGCTGTGGTACGTTGTTAAGGGGCGAGAGTGTACGATGCAAGAGGCACCCAACTCGATAGCCTTCTCAATATACTCATGACCGTCTGTGTGAACACCCAAGAGGGCAAAAAAAAGAGAGTCCTTCTGCACCTCTCGTGAGTCAAAGATAAGGGAGGTGATGGAAACCTCTTTGAGACCCTGATACGCCATCCCCTCGGGGATGAGATCGCCCAAGTTCCAAAAATTCGTTCTATCCATATTCGACTCTATCTCTCGGGGATCTCGATATCTCCCAACTCGCACAGATCCCTAATCGCCTCGTCTTTCTTCTCGACCTTCGTTTTTCGCACGGCTTTATTGACAACCGCAAACCACTGTTTTTCGGGATGTTCCTCTCTCAGGTCGGTCAAAAGTTCAAGGATCTCCTCACTCTGATCGATGTTATAGATTTTTGTCTGATCAAAATAGAAGAGGTCGTGAAGAATGTTGATATACTCTCCCACAGAGCCTCGTCTTTTTGCGTGATACCTCTCTAAAAGCTGTCGTTTTTTTTCTTGCTTTCGGAGGTTCCTATCTTTTCTCATAATATCGGTACTTTTCATAACTCTACTCCCCTCCCTCCGTTCATAAATAATCTATCCTGAAAAATTTGAACGTATCCATTTTATCGGTGGTGTTTGTTCATCCAAATTCTCTCTCTGCCCAACAGCGTCTAAACGTATCTGCTCTTGGACCCTCTTGTTGAGAACAACAGATTCCAAGAGTCTAACAGATATGACAAAATTTCGAATCTTGTCTATGAATGGGGGGTGTTGTAACATCTTGCTAGAAAAAAATTTATTCATCCTCAAGTTGTTAGGGTAACCTTTTCATCAAACTTATGGAAGATATTTTCGAATAGACAAATTGAAAAATTGGGGAGAGTTGAGTTTCTCTCTTTTGAGAGGGTGTGATCTTAGAAATCGAGTCGTATCCGTGAAAAATAATCGATGAATCAGAAGACAAAAAAGAAGGCTCTTTATGGTAAAAGCGATCGTATTAAATAAGAGTACCCAATCGTCAAAAAGGATAAGAAGATGAATCATAAAAAAGAAATGCTAAATTCTATCTCAAAAGAGAGAGTTCCTCATCCTGTGAAAAAGAGATTTCATCTCGTTTTCCTCTTCTACTTTCTTCTTTTCGCTCTCTTTGTCCCCCTCTTTTTCATCGGTTGCCAAGTCCCCAAAAATTCCCCGCCACCAGAGAAACTTAAACTTCTTTCATGGAACGTGCAAAATCTCTTTGATGGAGAGAAGAATGGGATAGAGTATCCCGAATTTGATCCAGAGAAGGGGGTCTGGAATGAGACTCTTTATCAGATACGTCTCGAAAATTTTTCAATGATTCTGAATGAAATAAATCTCACGCAACCTCTCGATATTATCCTATTAATTGAGATCGAAAATCGCTTTGTTCTCGATGATTTATCCGAGAGATTAGAGATAGAATATCCGTATAAAACTCTTTTTGAGGGAGGTTCCTACACCGTTCGTACCGCTATTATTTCAAAATATCCGATTGAAAAGAGTATTATTCACGAGGTTGGATACTTAGGAAATATTCCCTTACGCCCCGTCTTAGAGGCTCAGCTACGGTTTCCCAGTAGCAAGAGAGAGGAGAGGGTTTCGATCCTACTCAATCACTGGAAGTCGAGATCGGGGGGAGCCAGAGAGACGGAGATACACCGTCAAAAGGGGGCTGAGGTCGTGCGGAAACGGATCGAAGAGCTAGAAAATGAGTCGGCACAACAGAAAGAGTTCGCTTGGAACATCGTTGTCGCTGGGGATTTAAATGAGAACTGGAACGAGTCTCTTCTCTATCCCGATGAAGCGACGGCTCTCTCTCTCTCCTCGTGCAAATGGGGTTGCCTCGAATTGACAACGGAGGGTAGTGAGGTGCGAAAAGGAAAGTTATTTACACCTTGGCCTTCCAGTGGTTTTGCGGGGAGTTATATCTTTCAAGAGAGGTGGAATTCTCTCGATCATTTCCTTTTAAATGAAGCCCTCTTTGACGGCGTTGGGTACGAGTTCAATCTCTTTCAAGTGATACAAAACGAGTCTCTCTTCTGGGATGATGGCACCATTAATTCATGGCAGTCGTACTACCTAGATGGATTTTCCGACCATCTCCCCCTTTTGTTGGAGTTAGCGTACTCTTCCTCTCTTTAATAATTTCTCTTTCTACTCTATCGACGAGATTCTAAACGAGATAGAGAGGATTTATCTCTCTCGCCTCGCTATCTATTTGACAAGATCGGAGAGAATCAAATTCCAATCTTTCCTATACCCTCCCTACAACATTCCTGTCGCCTCCCTATAATTGCCCCCCATTTCAGCGGAGAGAAAGAGAGTTTACTCCCACTCCTCTTTTAAGGGTACCTCTAAAAAGTCAATTTCAAAGAAGAACGAAGAGAGTTTTTGACAAAAAGAATAGGATCCAAGGAACAGAAAAGGGAGTCTTCCCGAGATTTCTCCCGGGAAGAAATAAGTCTCCTAACGAAGAATCGGCAGAGAGCAAAATCAAAACAGCCCATGGAAAAAATGAACCCGTGTGACCCCAACAAAGAGAGACGATCTCCCAACTGATTTCTCTCCGTACAATGTTGACTATCTCAAGAACACAGCAAAGAACACTAAACCGGCCTACACCAAAAAAAAGACCCTCTTCCCCGAGGAGAAGAGAGTCTTTTCGATACAATCGAAAATTATATCAAATAACTAAAACAACCTAGCTATTTTCACTCTAATTATGGTGCGGGTGCTGCCGCTGCCGCATCGGCTGGAGCTGCTGCCGCAGGAGCTGCTGCTCCACCTTGCTGCTGTCCACCGTCTTGAGACGTATCTACAAGAGGTCTTTCAAGAACTTCAAGAATCTCTCGCTCTCCTAAGAGTCGAGTCTCTTCCTTCTGCTGTTGAAGTTGTTTCTCGTATAAAATACCCCAAAGAGCCTCATCGTTAACATCAACAACCGACTCAATCATAGCCAAGTCGTAAACGAGTCGAACGTCCTTAATATAGGTAACAAAATCGGTGATTTCAGGATAGAGAGCGTCTCGAACAAAGACGATTCTATCAAAACTCATTGTTTGATCAGAGATAGAAAAGAAGGGATAGAGAGGGTTCTTCTTCAAATCTCTCTTCTTTACATCGGTAATGTAGTTTGGATTTCTCCACTCAACTTCCGTCCATCCACGAAAATCAATCAGACCCATATCGATACGGTGCTCAACATAGTCATTATCTCGAAGGACAAGAACCATTCGGATTGGATAGTTTCGGCCAAGAACATTAACCTTAACAGCCTTTAGAACTCCAACGTTCTCCAACAACCCATTCTGAATAAAGGTCGTTCCCTGATCGATAGTCTGCCCTGCTACTTCAAAGCTCGGAATCCTAAAAGGAGGAGCGAGTGTAGCGTGTGAATTAAAAGCACCCTCTGGGTAGCTAACACGAATTCCCATGACATCGAGCCCTGCGTACTTACGTGCTGTTTGCTCCACAGGAGCGACTCGCACAAAAGAGAGGCGGTCATTCGCAACAAAGTTGCTAGAAGGGTTTAACTTTATTCGCCAATTCTCAACATACAGAGAGGTATTCATTTCAGCTAACTCTTCTTCTGTATACCCAAGTCCTGCACTCTCTTTAAAATCTCGGAACGTCGCCGCATTCTGATTCTGAGCGGCATTATCCAAAGCCGAAAGTGGAGTAAAGTCTATGAGGGGATTTTCAACGGCCGTGAGAGCAACTCCTCCCCAAAAGAGTAACAAGACACCTAATACATCTATTCTTCGCATTTTCGTAATCCTCCGGAACAAATATTAAAACTGGTTACACAAATAAAAGCCACACTCTAACTCAAAAATGCTCGATACATTATGATTCAAACAGTAGACAAACACCGTGTACTTGTCAAAAGGCTAGGCATTTCCTTTTGACTTGTCAATAATTTTTTCTCTAGAAAACTGTGAATCAAAAAAAATGTCTACTTTGAAGATATCGTTTTATGATACCATCGACATTAAATTTTTTTTCTTTACTCTTTTCTCTGCCTCCTACCCCTCTTAAGAAAATAGGCACGGTTTTTAGAAAAACACTCTACAACACCCCCCTTGATTTATCTAACTTGTTTTTTATAATTAATGCTTGAAAATAAAGAGTAGAATATAAGAAGAAAATTTGTTATTTTCAACACCCTCGCAGTATCGGGAATGAAAATTCAACCACCCAACAAGACATCACAAGACACAGAATGAGACACAAATAGATGGTTCTCTTCTCATCTATCAAAGGCGGAAGAAAAACGGGAGTATATCGTTGGAACCACTCCCTCCTAAACTTTTCATCTGCGGAGAGCCAGATAATGATTAAGATAATGATTGACTTGATTAGTAACTAATAGATATCTGAGAACCCTTTGCAAGGAGGTCTTTTGTGAGTCGATACGCCATCGAGATGTTAAATATCACAAAAACTTTCCCCGGAGTCATTGCCAATAACAACGTAAGTCTAAGGGTAAAAGAGGGCGAAGTCCACGCTCTCTTGGGGGAGAACGGAGCGGGGAAATCGACTCTCATGTCGATCCTTTTTGGAACATACCTCCCCGACAAAGGTCACATTCGTATTAACGGCGAAGAGGTCACCATTCAAAATCCAAGAAAGGCGACCGAGCTAAAAATTGGAATGGTTCACCAACATTTCAAGCTTGTTCACAACTACACCTCGACTCAAAATATAGTTTTAGGAAGAGAGCCTCACAACCGATTTGGATTGATAGACCTCTCGCAGGCTGAAGAGCGTGTTCGTTCCATCTCGCAACAGTACGGGCTAAACGTCGATCCAACCGCTCGCATCGAAGATGTTACGGTAGGTCAACAGCAGAGAGTAGAGATTTTAAAGACTCTCTATTCAGAGGCTGAGTTAATCATCCTAGATGAGCCGACCGCCGTTCTTACCCCTCAAGAGATTGAAGAGTTGATCCATATTATTCAACGCCTCAAAAAAGAGGGAAAGACGATCATCCTTATCACTCACAAGCTCAAAGAGATTCTCTCGGTCGCCGACCGATGCACCGTCCTTCGCCGTGGAACTTTCATTGGAACTGTCGAGGTGGCGGAGAGTAACGAAGAGGAGTTGGCACGGATGATGGTGGGGAGAACGGTCAAGTTTGAACGCGATCGCAAGAGTCTTCCCGTCGGAAAACCTATCCTCTCCTTAAAAAATATCTCGGTTCGCGATCAGGCGGGGCATCTTAAAGTCGATCGATTCTCCCTCGATGTTCGGGAGTCTGAGATCGTCGGAATTGCGGGGGTCGACGGAAACGGGCAATCTGAACTCTTGCACGCCCTCTGCGGACTCCTTCCCATAGAATCGGGTTCTCTCTCTCTTGACGGGGTCGACATAACCTCGTTCTCGATTAGAAAACGGATTGAGGCTGGGTTGGGATTGGTTCCAGAAGATAGGCAGAGAGATGGTCTCATCAAAGAGTTTACCCTCTCGGAAAACTTCTCTCTTAAAGACTATTATCGCCCCCCCTACTCGAATAGTAGTGGTCTCTTAAAGAGAGAGGAGATGGAGAAACGAGCCGCCCACTTAATTGAAGACTTCGATGTTCGTGCTGGAGAGGGGGGGCAAACGGTTGCTGGAAATCTCTCTGGGGGAAACCAACAGAAGATGATCACGGCGCGGGAGCTGGCGTTACAACCCAAAATTCTCGTAGTGGCTCAACCCTCACGCGGCTTGGATGTCGGTGCCATTGAGTATATCCATGAACGTCTCTTAGCGGAGAGAGAGAATAAACGGGGTGTTTTGCTCATCTCCTTTGAACTCGATGAGATCATGAATCTCTGTGACCGAATTGCTACGATCGCCAAGGGGCAACTGATAGGACTCTTTCCCCGAGATGAGATATCAACTGAAGAAATTGGGCTGATGATGGCTGGAATCCCGCTAGAAAGGGGAGGAAAAACGACGTGAATTTTTGGCGAATCTTTCTAAAAAAAATTCAATTCCACCGACTTCTCGAGTCGAAAGGGGGACTCTCTCTCCTCGTCATCTTTCTCGGATTTTTTTGCGGTACGATTTTAATTATCCTCGTCGGTCGAGATCCTGCGAATATGTACAAGGCGATCTGGCAGGCGATGACGGGGTATAACCTCGACAATGGGCGGATGAATATTCGCTATGTCGGGGAGACCTTAAACTACAGCGTCCCCTTCATCCTCTGCGGACTCTCGATGGCCTTTGCAACCCGAACAGGACTTTTCAATATCGGAGGAGAGGGGCAGTACATCGTAGGACTTACGATCGCCCAGATGGTGGCTCTTCTTTTCCCCTCGATTCCCGTCCTCCACTGGGTGGTGGCGATACTGCTAGCGATTCTCGGAGGAGCTCTCTGGGGGGGAGTTGTCGGTCTTCTCAAGGCGAAATACGAGGTCTCTGAGGTCGTCTCAACGATCATGCTCAACTACATCGCTCTCTACCTCTCTCGAATCATCTCTCTTAACCTACCTGGAGCCAACACCTACAAGACGGGCAACTTCCCCGAAACGGCGAAACTAACCAACGGATTCTTTCAAGAGATTACCCGAAATTCGACCCTTAATAACGGATTTTTTATGATGATTATCACCGTTATTCTCTTCTGGTTTTTGATGGAGAAGACAACCTTAGGGTTTAGTCTCCGCGCCACTGGATTTAACCAGCGAGCTGCCCAAGCGAGCGGTATCTCCGTTATCCGTAGCTCCTTTCTCTCGATGGCCATTGCGGGGGCGTGTGCGGGGTTGGCTGGGGGAATCGTCGCCCTCGGTTCCTTTAATCACGGGCGAATACTACCTGGGATGGACAACTACGGATTTAACGGAATTGCGGTCGCTCTTGTTGGAAATAACACCGCTTTGGGGACATCTCTTGCCGGACTTCTCTTCGGAATCCTCAAAAATTCTCAAGCGTTAATGCAGGGGAAGCAGATCCCCAAAGAGATCACCTATATCATTCAAGGGTTGGTAGTCGTCTTTATCGCCTTACGCTCAGGAGTTGCGATCTACCTCGATTGGCAAAAACGACGTCTCCTCCAAAAAGAGGGTGAAGATAGTGAAGGAGATAAAGATGTTTGATGCATTTTTGAGTTCTTTTCCCTCGATCTTGATGATCGTCTCTCCCATTCTTATCACAGCTATCGGAGGGATGATCTGCGAACGTTCGGGGGTTGTCAATATCGGCTTAGAGGGTCTCATGATGATAGGGGCGTTTGTGGCGGCGGCCCTGCACGTCATTCTTAGTCAGAGCGGTGTTGGGCCTATCTCGGCGTGGGTCTCCCTCTTCGTCGGGGCGATGTTCGGAGTCCTCTTCTCTCTCATCCACGCCTTCGCCTCTATTAGCCTCAACGCCGATCAGACGATTAGCGGAACGGGAATTAATCTACTCGCCATGGGAGCGACAATTTTTGGCTCTCAAATTCTCTTCAACTCCGATAGAACCAAAGAGTTCCAGATGGGGTTGCAGACCGATAGACTCGGGATTTATCCCACGGCGTATCTCGCCATAGCGACCGTCATTTTTTCATGGATACTTCTGTATCGTCTTCCTTTTGGGATGCGATTACGAGCGTGTGGCGAACACCCAAACGCCGCCGAGAGTGCTGGAATTCAGGTGAAAAAGATACAGTATACCGCCGTGCTTATGAGCGGTTTTTTCGCTGGACTTGCTGGGGGAGCCTCTGTTTTAACTCAGACGATTCAATACACCTCGAACACGATCAACGGGAGGGGGTTTATCGCCTTAGCCGCCGTCTCTTTCGGTCGTTGGACTCCGCTGGGGGTTACTGGGGCAGCCTTTCTTTTTGGAACCGCACAGGCCTTTGTTATCTTCGCCAACAATATCCCTGGTCTAAAATTTCTTCCTAGTGAGATCTTTAATCTTCTGCCCTATCTAATCACCTTGATCGTCTTGATTCTCTTTAGTCGAAAGAAAAACCAAGCCCCACGAGCTCTCGGACAGCCGTACCACAAGGGAGCCAGTTAGAGGCACCCTCTATTTCCCCAGACAGAATTGTGAGAAGAGCTGATCGAGTACCTCTTCGTTTGTGATCTCTCCCGTGAGAATTCCCAGAGCCTCTCTCGCCTCCTGTAGGTGAAGAGCGACGAGGTCGAGTGAGAGATCCTCTTCGTACCCTATTTGTGCCTTAGAGAGACCCTCGAGAGACTCTTCGAGGAGAATTTTTTGACGGGTCGACTGGATAAATGGCTCTCCACTCGCCGAGGGATTGAGGAGATCGAGACGTTCTAAAATCTTCTCTTCAAGAGCGGAAAATCCCTCTCCACTCAGAGCGCTAAGAGGGAGGGTCTTCTCCAGAGGCTTAGCGTCAATCGGAGCGAGATCGACCTTATTTACCAAGAAGAGATACCTCGGATCTTCGCAGTGTTTGTCGTAGAAAACCCTCTCTTCTTCCGTTAATTCACGCGAACCGTCCAGTAAGAAAAGGACGAGATCACCCGTCTCGATAACGCTTGATGTTCGCCGTATCCCCTCGAGTTCAACGGAGTTCTCCTCCCCCTCTTCCAGCTCTCGAAATCCTGCGGTATCGTAGAGTCGAACAAAGACGTCACGGAGAAGGAGGTGGGATTCGATGTAGTCTCGAGTCGTTCCGTGAGTCTGAGAGACGATCGATCGTTCCTCTTTGAGAAAGAGGTTGAAAAGAGAAGATTTTCCCGAATTGGTTCTACCAGCGAGAATGAGGGAGACTCCCTCTTGGTGACGTCTTCCCGTCTGGTAACTCGCCAGTAGACGTTGTAAACCCTCGATAGATTTTTCGAAGAGAGTTTTTTCGACGAAGATCTCTCCCAACTCGTCCTCGGGGTAGTCGAGCTGAACCTCCACCTGTGCCAAGAGAGAGAGAACTCCCTCTCGGATAGGCTTGAGTCTTTGTGAGAGAGAGCCTTGAGATCGATCGAAGGCGAGTCGCCTTGCGCTGTCACTCTGAGCCGTGATTAATTCATGAATCCCCTCCGCCTCGGTGAGATCGAGCTTGTTGTTCAAGAAGGCTCTCAGGGTAAATTCTCCAGGTGCTGCCTCCCGTATCTCGTTTTCTGCTAAGAGAGTTAGAATACGGCGTTGAACTGCCACCCCTCCGTGACAGTGTATCTCGAGGCTATTCTCACCCGTATAACTTCGAGGCTCTCGAAAGACCGCCAACAGGATCTCGTCGATCTCCTCTTTGCTTTTGGGGTCTCGAAGGATTCCGTGTAGGAGGGTGTGTCCCTCCGCCTTTTTTAACGATTTAGGACGGGAGAAAAGGGGTTCAAATTTTTCAAAGAGATCACCCCCAGAGAGACGAATAACCCCTATCGCCGAGGAGAGAGCCGGAGTCGCAGGCGCGAAGATACTCTCCTCCGTCTGGTAAGAACTCTGTACAATCGCCATCTTCAATCACTCCCATATCCAAGTATCCAGCGACTAGATAGCGATCAACGCCGTCTCGATCATCTCGTTGAGTGATTTTTCACGCTCTTGAGAGGTAAGCTCTGGCTCTTTTTGTACCAGAGAGTCGCTAATCGTCAAAATAGCCAACGCCTTAGCACCGTAGCGTGCTGCGATCGTGTAGAGGGCGTTCGCCTCCATTTCGACAGCGAGAACGTTATACTCCGCCCACCGTTTCCAATCATCTTCACTCTTGTCATAGAAGAGATCTCCTGAGAGAATGTTTCCGCAAACGACGTTTAAGTTCCGTGATCTAGCCGATTCGACCGCCCTTTCCAAGAGGGAGAAATCGGCGGTAGCGGCGAAGTCGCCAGGGAAGTAGCGAGAGTTTGTCGCCGAAGTTGTTGAGGCTGCCATTCCCAGAACGATATCTTTGATATGAATCGATTTTTGAAAGCTCCCAGCCGTTCCGATACGGATCAACTCTTGACACCCAAACTCACGAATCAGTTCGGTGACGTAGATAGAGATGGAGGGGATCCCCATTCCTGTTCCTTGGACGGAGATACGTTTTCCCTTGTAACTCCCTGTAAATCCCAGCATTCCACGAACTTCATTATAGCAGACGACGTCTTCTAAGAAGGTCTCTGCGACGTATTTGGCTCGCATCGGATCTCCTGGAAGAAGAATTTTTTCGGCAATTTCGCCCTTTTTTGCTCCAATGTGTACACTCATTTCGAAATCTCCTTATTTTTATTAGGGGCTGATGTTGAGTCGAAAATCAAGCCCACTCCAAGCCCACTCTATATTGTCGCGATATTACCACCTGTTTTTTGATCTTAGATCGTGTCATTCAGCTTAAATAAAGCGGTCGTTAAAAACAACTGAATATTTTTCTGAACTCCAATAAAAGGGAGAATTGCCTCCTCTTTGAGTGAGCCTTCGTTGGCTATTTTCCCTCAAGGGAGTGAAGTACAGATTTTAGAGGAAGGCGAGCAAGAAACCATAGACGGTCAAATGGTCAATGGGTCAAAGTGTTCACCAAAAACTATAATTTAGGGTGGTGTTTTGACG